>JACMKG010000031.1 GCA_014380255.1 Prolixibacteraceae bacterium
CCACGGTGTATTCAACTACGAAGGTGGTTGCTATGCTAAGGTAATCGATTTGAGCAAAGAAAACGAACCAGACATCTGGAGAGCAATTCGTCGTGATGCATTACTCGAAAACGTTACTGTAAATGCAGATGGAACTCCTGACTATTCAAAAGAAGTTTCTAAGACTGAAAACACACGTGTTTCTTACCCAATTCACCACATCAACAAGATTGTTCTTCCTTCACGTGCAGGTCATGCGAGCAAGATCATTTATTTGTCAGCTGATGCCTTTGGTGTATTGCCTCCCGTATCAATTCTTGATGAACAATCAGCTCAGTACCACTTCCTTTGCGGTTACACCTCAAAATTAGCTGGAACAGAGCGTGGTATCACTGAACCACAGATGTCATTCTCACCAGCTTTCGGCGAAGCATTCCTTACTCTTCACCCAACCATGTACGCTAAAACGCTGGTAGGTAAAATGCAGGAACACGGAGCAAAAGCTTATTTGGTGAACACAGGCTGGAACGGAACAGGCAAACGTATTTCTTTGAAAAACACACGTGCCATCATCGATGCTATCATTGACGGAACAATCCTGGAAGCTGAAACAGTTAATATCCCTGTTTTGAACCTGGTTGCTCCTAAAACATTGAACGGTGTTGATGCAGGTATCCTTGATCCACGCGACACTTATGCTACAGAAGCTGACTGGACTGCAAAAGCAAAACAACTGGCTGCTAAGTACATTGCTAACTTCGAACAGTATTGTGACAACGACGCTGCAGTTGCAATGAAAGCTTCAGGCCCACAGTTAGACTAAGAATCAGCGTATTTTAATACACTGACCCGAATATAAACCCTGTTGGCAACAACAGGGTTTTTTTTATGCTGTAATTTCGGCAAGGCATGTTTTGATATCGCGAAAGAGAAAGGCGAAGCCTTCATTCATTAGTCTTTCAGGCTTTACCTGGGGGCTTTTCATGAGCAGTGAGGAAGCTTCGCCCAGGCTTATTTTAAGAGCTATGGCAGGGACGGTAAATAAAGCCGGCCTGTGCAGGGCTTTTGCCAAGGCGCGGGTGAATGTCTTGTTGTCGATGTTTTCGGGAGCTACCAGGTTGTAAATGCCACGAGCCTGTTGATGCTGAATGCCCCATACCATGGCATTGACCACATCAAAGATATGAACAAAGGGAAAGGGCTGTTTGCCCGATGCAATCTTACCTCCCAGACCTGCTTTAAAGAGAGGCAGTAATTTTTTCATCGTTTGTGCTTCCTTCCCTAAAATCAAGCCAATTCTGAATATTACCCTTCTCACTTTGGGAGATAAGCCCTCAGAGGCCTCTTCCCATTTAGTTACAACCTCTCCCACAAAATCATCAGCATACAGCTTACTTGTTTCCGTGTGCATCACACCCGGTGAATAAATGCCAATAGCCGATGCTGAGATAAAGGTACGAGGTCTACTGTTTTCAGGTAAACTGTTGATGGCATTCACGATGTTACGGGTAGTATCGATCCTGCTTTGAAGGATTTCCTTTTTATTGGCCTCGGTCCATCGTTGAAGGATCGGAGCACCGGCCAGGTTAATCACTACATCTGTATCAGACAATAATGCAGGTAATTTCTCAATATTATAGAGCAAGCGTCTTTTAATGGGTACAATCGTATGATGGTCTGCTTCCAACTCCGAGATCAGATTTTTAGCAATATATCCATTTGCTCCGGAAACTGCGATAATCATGAGTTTGTTTTTCTATTTAGCAGATATTGAGCCTTCCATATTAAACCCCGGGAATTCATGTGAAAATTATACCGGTCTTTCAGTGGTGTTTCTTTATATCTGGACGTTATTCGATTATTTTTTAAAAGAAATACAAATAAGTTGAAATTAAGTTTAACTTTTATCGTTTAAATCTGATGTTTGCTCATTTTAGTTTAATTTTGCCACTATTAAACTTCCTGAGCCTGCATTACCTAATTCATGTTGTTTTTATTTAAGTAAGTTTACTTTTATTCAAGAGATCGAAAATACTAAGGAAATCAGGGGATGAAAAAAAGAATACCCATATCGTCAGCAAAGACTAAATCATCAGGTAAAAAGAAGTCCGGTTCATCAAAAAGCCTGGGACGCAGGATCTTTTTCTTTTTTCTAAAGGCAGGAGTAGCCTTGCTTCTTGTGGCTTTTTTGCTTTTTCTAATCGTGTATGTCGGATTTACAGGACCGGTGCCTTCAACGGATGTATTGCAGAAGATAAAGAACCCGGTGGCATCAGAGGTATTTGCCAGTGATGGCCGTTTGTTGGGCCGTTATTATGTTGAAAACCGAAGTAATGTAAGTTTTGATGAAATATCGCCCGATTTGATTAATGCTTTGATTGCAACCGAAGATTCCAGGTTTTATCAGCACCGGGGGATTGATGAGGTAGCTCTGGCAAGGGTTTTCGTTAAGTCAATTTTGCTGCAGGACAGGAGTGCAGGGGGAGGGAGTACCCTGAGCCAGCAGATAGCCAAGAACCTGTATCCGCGCAGGTCATTTGGCGCATTCACCATGCCAATTAATAAACTGAGGGAATCAATCATTGCTTACCGTCTGGAGAAACTTTATAGCAAGGATGATATCCTTACCCTTTATCTGAATACGGTTCCCTTTGCAGAAAATATATTCGGCATTGAAGTAGCTTCCGAAAGGTTCTTCAACAAGCCACCTTCGAAACTAAAGGTACATGAGGCGGCTACCCTGGTGGGAATGCTTAAAGCCAATAACAGTTATAACCC
Organism: Prolixibacteraceae bacterium; assembly: GCA_014380255.1. Next base: position 2,758 of record JACMKG010000031.1, read on the forward strand.
GAGAAAGAATCCTGCAAGGTCGTTGGAAAGACGTAATGTGGTGATTGATCAGATGCTTAAGTATGGATACATCTCGGAAGGGGAAGCTAAACTTTATAAGGATGAGCCCATGGTTCTGGCTTACAATCTTATTACCTACAACGAAGGGCCGGCTCCTTACCTGATGGAGAAACTCCGTCCAACACTTCAGGCCTGGTGTGACGATCATGTGAAGGAAGACAATACGGTTTATAATTTATATACCGATGGCTTAAAGATTAAGACCACCCTTGATTTTGATATGCAGATGGCTGCTGAAAAAGCAGTAAAAGCACAGATGAAGAACCTGCAGGCCCTGTTCGATGAGCACTGGGGAGATAAGAATCCATGGGGAAAGGATCAGTCGGTGGTACAGCGTGCCATGAAGCGTTCCGAACGGTACAAGAATTTAAAGAGTAAAGGTGTTTCTGAAGAGCAGATCAAGGAAATATTCGAGACTCCCACATCGATATCCCTTTTTAGTTGGGATGGACCCAAGCAGGTGGAAATGACCCCTATGGACTCTGTTCAGCATTACCTGAAGATACTGAACAGTGGCTTTATGGCCATGGACCCTTATTCGGGAGAACTGAAAGCTTACATTGGTGGAAACGATTTCCGTTACTTTCAATACGATCATACGATTTCCAGAAGGCAGGTAGGCTCTACGTTTAAGCCGGTGGTTTACCTGGCTGCCCTGGAGGCAGGGATACCACCTGACACGTATTTCCCCAATGAGAAAAAGGTGTATGCAGAATACAATGACTGGGCCCCTGAGAATTCCCACGATGATTACACGGGTTTTTACACCATGGAAGGAGCTTTGGCCAAATCAATCAATACCATAGCTGTGGATGTAATCATTCAAACAGGGATATCCAAGGTGGTTGATCTGGCTCAAAGAATGGGTATTAAATCCGATCTGCCAGCTTATCCTTCCCTTGCGCTGGGAGCAGCTTCTGTATCCCTGGAAGAGATGATCTGTGTATTCTCTGAAATTGTTAACGGGGGAATGAAGATAAAGCCCTACTACCTTAAGTCTATTGAATCAAACGAAGGGGCGATGCTTGAGAAGTTTGAAAATGTTCAGTCTAAGGAACATTTGGCAAATCCAGAGAACTGCCGGATAGTGACTCACATGCTTAAAGCGGTTGTTAATGGTGGAACAGGTAGCGCCATCCGCAATGTGTGGGGCATTGATGCTGATTTTGCCGGAAAGACTGGCACTACGCAGGATCAGGCCGACGGATGGTTTATTGGAATGACTCCCACGCTGGTAGCCGGTGCATGGGTGGGGGGTGAAGATCCCTCGGTACATTTCCGCACGTTGGGAGCCGGAGCAGGTGGGCAAACAGCCCTTCCAATTGTTGGTCATTTTTACAAGCAGGTGTTAAGCAACGGTAAGTTCCGTAAAATGAGGAACAGCTACTTTGAATCACCTTCGGAGGAAACCCTGGCGATGATGGCTATCCCTCCTTACCGCGATCTGCTTGAGGTAGAAAGAAGAGGTTTCTTCCGCGACCTGTTTGGCGGCAAGACCAGGGAAGAGAAAGAAGAGCTCAGACAAAGAGAACAACTCGAAGAGCCTGTTGTAAAGACGGAGGAAAAGAAATCAGAAAAGAAACCTTTCTGGAAGAGCATGAAGGAAGTATTTAAGAAGAAAAAACAATAATCAATTTAATTTAATGAATAAAGGACTTGAGAAGTGGTTTTCTGACATATCAGAGAAGAACTTAATTTATGGCCTGAGCTTATTGGTGGGAGTATTGAGTGGGACGGCGGCTTTTATGCTTAAGAATTTCATCTTTTATGTCAGCCATTTTCTAACAAGTCAGTTTAAAGCTTCACATGAAAGTTATTTTTACCTGGCGTATCCGATGATTGGTATATTGATCAGTCTGCTGATCGTGAAATATGTCATTAAAGATGATATCAGCCATGGTGTATCAAAGATACTGTCTGTCATTTCCAAAAAGGGAAGCCAGATCAAGGCACACAACATGTTCTCCTCGATGGTTACCAGTGGTTTTACCATCGGGTTCGGAGGTTCCGTTGGAGCGGAATCACCCATTGTGTATACCGGGGCGGCCATTGGTTCAAACATTTCCCGTTTGTTTAACCTTAACCAGAACCAGATTCGTTTGCTTATTGGCTGCGGGGCCACAGGCGCTATTGCCGGCATTTTCAAGGCACCCATTGCAGGCATCATGTTTACGCTGGAAGTGCTGATGCTTGATCTGACCATGGCATCCATCATTCCACTGCTCATTTCAGGAATTACAGCGGCTACGATCGCTTATTTCTTTATGGGCGAGTCTGTCATGTTTCATTTCTCGATTGAAAACCAGTTCGACTACAACAACATCCCTTATTACATCATCCTGGGCATATTCTGTGGCCTGATATCCTTTTACTTCACCCGCACGGGGATGTATGTGGAAAGTCGTTTTAAACGCATCAGCCGTAACAGCTATGTAAAGCTTATCATCGGGGGCATCACCCTGGGTGTGATGGTTTTTATATTTCCTTCCCTGTGGGGTGAAGGGTATGAGTCGATCAATAAAATATTCAATGGGGAAGGACCAGATCTGTTAAATAATTCCGTTTTCTTTGACTGGAAAACAGATCCTTACGTGTTACTGCTTATTTTGATAATAATACTAATGCTTAAAGTGGTAGCCATGTCCATCACCACCTCCAGCGGGGGAGTAGGAGGGATCTTTGCCCCATCCCTGTTCATGGGAGCTCTCGGTGGGTATATTCTATCGCTTTCTTTCAATACATTTTTTGGCCTTAATCTGCCACATGCCAACTTTGCACTCGCTGGCATGGGTGCTCTGATGGCTGGAATCATGCATGCCCCGTTGTTGGGCATCTTCCTGATTGCCGAGATAACCGGCGGCTATCAGTTGCTGGTACCCTTAATCATTTCAGCCACGGTGGCCTATGTGATAGCGACTCGTTTTGAACCTCATTCGATTTATACCAAGCGACTGGCCGAGCTGGGGCAGTTGGTTACCCATCATAAAGACAAGGCGGCCATGCATTACATGAATGTGAAGGATCTGATTGAAAAGGATTTTGAGATTCTCTCACCAGACCTCAACCTGGGACAACTGACTTATTACATTGCCCGTTCAAAAAGAGATTTATTCCCCGTGGTGGATGAGAATGGGATGATGCTGGGCATGATCAAGCTGAATGATATCAGGAACCTGATGTTTGAACAGGATTTGTATGAGAAGATCAGTGTAAGCGACCTCATGTATATGCCCGAGTATTTTATATCCCCCAAA
>JACMKG010000255.1 GCA_014380255.1 Prolixibacteraceae bacterium
AAGGGGCAGGTACGAAGCTTTCTACTATAAGCTGGTAGAAAATCCAAGGGATGTAGAACCTGAAGAAATACTGATGAAGTATATCCAGAAGATGGAAGAAATTATAAAAGCCGAACCTGAATACTGGCTATGGTCACACCGCCGCTGGAAGCATAAACGTCCGGCCAACATTGAGCTTCATTCCCGCTAAAGAAAATTTGAAATAACCGGGGCACAGATCCCAGGGGCAATAGCTACATTCTTTCAGACTGAAGGATTGAAGGATTGAAGGATTGATGGACTGTTTATGCGCTGTGGGCGGAAAGGACTGATGCTCCTCTTTGACTTTTTTTATTTCTGTGGCCACGATTTATCGTGGCCTTACGGACTTCTGCATGATATTGTAACAATCCCATTGATTAGCGATCCTGCTTTAATCTATGCTCATCATCTTGCTAACCCTTTCAGGGGTAAAAACCGCTGAAAGGGTGTGTTCCCATGCGTTTCAACCATTAACACATTTACAATTAGACAATTTACTATTTACGATTTATGCGCTTTCCAACAGCCATGCAACATTCAACATTTAACATCCCATTCGCCCCCTCATCTCCTTTTTACTTTTGCCTTTTTACTTTCTCCTTTTGCCTTGTTCCTTTTCTCACTGCATATCGTAAACTTTCGTGGAGATATCCTTGATTAAGTCGTCAATCTGCAATTGTACTTCTTCTTTTGAAAAGACGAATATACCCTTTGACTCAGCAGCTGTTGAACTGGCTGGGGATGAGGGTGACTGTCCGGCAATCTTTCGTAGCTCATTAATCAACGTATCGATATCCTCCTTGCTGTTCTCAATTCCGAAGCTTACCCTTACCAAGCCTGGCAGACTTAGCTTTGGAAACACGTTCAGCAGCAGACGCTGGAAATTCTCCAGTGCATGGGGAATATGAAGCAGCTGCTTAACTGTCATATGGGCGCAATGGCAGCCACTACGCACTCCTATGCCTCGCCGTACTGCCAGTTCATTGGCAAGGCGTGAAGGCAGCATGGATTTCATGCTAAAGACAATAACCCCTATTTTATGGGCAAAGGAAGCTGAATCCAGGCCTTTATTGCCATATACTTTCAATCCGGGAATGCCTGCCATGCCGGTTAAAGCACGTTTGGTAAGTTCCTGCTCCTTCTGCTGTATCACGTCCATGCCGATGCGCTTCATCAGCATTAACGCTTTACCCAGGGCAGCAATGCCACCGGCATTCTCTTCTCCCGAGGAACTTATGGCCTTTTTCTCCGCAGTACTAAAGTTCAACAGGCCTTTGCGTGCTATAAGCATTCCACTGCCAAAGGGCGCATACACTTTATGGGCCGAGAAAGCCAGGTAATCAATGCCCGAACCTTCGATGTCAATGCTGCGATGAGCTATCAACTGGGCGGCATCTACCAGCAAGGCCACCCCGTACTTATGTACCACTTTACTAATGTTGGCCAACTTATTACACACGCCCAGCACGTTTGAAGCACCGCTAATGGCCAGTAACCTGATGCGCTTATTTCCATGATGGCACTTATCGTTGTATTCTTTCAAGAGCGTTTCCAGTTCTTTTAAGTCTACAAAACCATCAGCATCGGTAGTTAGCCTGAGCACTGAACAATGAGGTAACATACGCCAGGGAAGGTCGTTGGAAGAATGCTCAATAAGTGTACTGAGTACAACAGGAGCAAAGCCCACTTCAGGCTCATTATTCATGCTCTCAGCCGCCAGATTGATGGCTTCTGTGGTATTGGAAGTAAAGATCATGTCATAGTCATCAAGGGGAGCATTCAGTACCTGGGCACAGATCGACTTTACCTCTTCTATGATCGCCTGTTTTGATTGCTCAGACTGCCTCCATGTTTTATAAAAAGCATCCAACACGGGCATAAAAGCAGGAGTACTGGCACTGTTATCCAGGTTGATATACGGCCGATCGCCTGCCATGGTTGGCACCTTGATGTTTTTACCTATCAGTGTGGGAAGCAGCTGATCCAACAACTCGCTGCCTTCATATTGTTCCAAGTCATCCTGATAAAGTACTTCTTCAGGAGTATAATTTACAGCAGAAGACTCCCAAAACAGGTCTGTGCTGCCTTGCCTTTTCATCCAAAGTGCCTTGGCAAAAGTTATAATGTTGATAATAGCAGGGGTACCTGCCTCAAACTTGTCGGGTGAAGCAGCCCATACCACCCAATCCTGCGAGATCAGCCTTGCACTCCCTCCCCCGGTTATGAATGGACGTCCTTTGGGCAGCCGTTCTTTTTTCACAGCCAGAGCCCTGACCCCTAATGAAAGCCCCAGGTCATTGCTTGATAGCAATTGATAGCTGCCGGCCTCCAATCGTTTGATTAGAGGTGCAACGCTTTGTGGAGTGCCAAAGATAACCTCATATTGATTCTTATCCAGGCCAAGATAATCAATCACAAGGTCTCTTGCCATCTCGTACAAACGGGTCGTTATCATTGAATAATGTCCACTTCCCCGGTGAACATTTGTATAGGTTTTCAATGTCCTATAAATCCCTTTTTCCAGTTCTGTATATGCCTCATTTGCCACACTCCTTACCGCAATAACCTTCTCCACCTTGTTAAGCTCATGAACTTCACTTTTTATCAGTTCCTTTTCCATGATGTAGTGTTTAAATTATTTCTTGGTAATTGTTGTATGATGTTTTCTTTATTCTTCTAGCTGTCAGAACAAGTTCTCTAGCCGATGTTTCCTTATCCTTACCTACAGTAACTTCACCTGCCTTCCACGCTGTAGCCTCCTCCAACGCATGGTGCAAACATTCATCAATAGTCTTCCCAAAGGATGGCAATACATGCCACGAGCAATCATATGCCCAGGACATCAGCAAACGATGCTGGTCTTTGCTAAACAACCTCTCCTGGGTTCTGTTATAAACTGCTTGTCCTGCATTTATATCTGATTCAGGCAATAATCTTCTTATAGGATTTATGGATGACCAACCCCATTTATTTCAATTCCTTACCATTAAAAAAATCCCGTCATTCCATCTTACGTCTTTATTGTAACGCTCTCAAAGACCATGTTTTACTTCTTTATTGAAACTTCTCACCCAACTTAACTGCCTGATTTTGCTTAAAACCTCCATTGACCCCATCTGCCCATTTACATAAGGCTCTTCAGCTTTTTTATGCACTTTTTCAGGAAAAAGAAAACCATTCATCCTTCTGTTATAAAGCCTCCTGACTGTTGTTAAAGTCCTTTTTATCAAGCATATCAAGTAACAATTTGATTGGACGAAATTAACAATAATTATTTTCTTTTATGTGATTTTATCATATAATATTCAACAACGTGTAATTCTGTATACGTAATTGCATAAAAATGTTGATATAGTATCCGATAAAATTTACAGTTTTCTGTATTTTCTATAGGACAGGCATTTAAGATTTCACTAACAAATAAATACAACTATGGTTGAACAAAGAGTTGGTTTTATTTTGATTAACCCATTTCCGTATAACGGGTTTAATATCTTCGAGTAAGCCCTATGCATGAGCTGGGGGACATTCATTCGGGTGTGATACTTCTCCATTGACTTTTTATGTATCTCTTCATACAAGATTGTTTGGCCTTATAAGTACCTTAAATCGTTTTAAGAAATTAAAAATAATGGTAGGTTTTAACCTTCCGATAACTCCTATCAGCAAAGGATAACCCTAATAAATTACCATAATCAGCGTCCTTTTTAACCCTCATTATTTTGCTCTTTAAGATTTCATCCACAACATCACCTAGGCATTTTAATATATCTGCCTCCCTCAAGCCAAGATAAAACATGATTAAAATCAATGTCTTGTTTCTTCTGGCCTGATTAACTAAACCTGCTAACCATTAACCATTTACAAGATATCCCCTTTATAAAGCAGGGATATTTTCATTTAAGTTCACTTCCTGATTTCTTATTTTTTGTTCCTGATTTCTTATTATTTGGACTGAAGGACTGAAATGTTGAAGGATTGTTTATCTGCTGTGGGGGAAAGGACTGATGTGTCATCAATTTCTTTTGCCTTTTTACTTTTTACTTTGGCCTTTTGACTTTTGCCTTGTGCTTTTTTTCACTTCCAATTACCTTTTTTATAATCCTTTAGAATCTTGCCAAACTGTTTCTCCCGCTGTCTTTTTTCCGCAACGGTGGATTCATAATGCATCTTTTCTCGTTTCATCTTCATGTAGTTCTCATACGCAGCATCATTAAGCTCCCCATTTGCTATTGCTTCAAGTACCGCACAGCCCACTTCACTGGTATGAGTACAATCCTTGAACCTACAATTCTCAGCCAGACCAATAATTGTGTCAAAGGTGATCTCCAACCCGTCGGCCGTATCGGCAATGCCTACTTCACGCATGCCCGGATTGTCGATCAGTATCCCACCCTTGTCAAGTACCACCAGTTCCCTGTGACTGGTTACATGCCTGCCTTTGCTGGTACTGTCGCTGATACTGCCTGTCTGCATAAGGGCTTTGCCCGACAGGTTATTGATCAGGGTTGACTTGCCCACCCCTGATGAGCCAAGCATGCAGTAGGTTTTCCCTTTTTCAATGATTGCCTGAATGGCCTCATATCCCTCCTGTGTCAGGTTGCTTATGCAAATTACCTTTACCTGCTTAATCCTTCGCCTAATGCCCTCCAACAGCCCTTCTACGGCTTCCTTATCAATTAGATCAATCTTGGTAAGGACAATCACAGGCTCAATGTCCGAGGAGTTACAAATTGTCAGATATCTTTCCAGCCTGTTGATATTAAAATCCCAGGAAATGGCCTGCACTATAAAAGCAAAGTCAATGTTGGTGGCTATTACC
>JACMKG010000256.1 GCA_014380255.1 Prolixibacteraceae bacterium
TTCTGGCTGACAGGGGCAGGAATGGGACAACCCAACCGGCTCGACAGTTTGCGCCAGTTGACGATTCCGCGTTTTAACCTGAAAGAAGGTGTACGTATTGAAGATTCCGTGCTTATTTCAGATGCTTTTTTCCCATTCAGGGACAGCGTGGAAGCGGCCAATGAATTTGGAATTAAGTATATTGTTGAACCAGGCGGTAGTATTCGCGATGAAGAAGTGATCGCTGCCTGTGATGAATTTGGTATTGCAATGATTTTTACGGGCGTGAGACATTTCAAACATTGATGTAGAAAGAGATGCCTGTCAATTTGTATTAGTATAAACTTAGAAAAATTTACAAATAAATGGGATTGTTTTCATTTTTAACCCAGGAAATTGCTATCGACCTTGGTACAGCCAATACGATCATTATCCACAATGACAAGATCGTTGTTGATGAACCATCGATTGTAACCATTGATCTTAAAACAGAAAAACTTATAGCAATAGGAGAGAAAGCCAGACAGATGCAGGGCAAGACGCATGCAAACCTGAAAACCATTCGTCCGTTGCGCGACGGCGTGATCGCCGACTTTAACGCAGCCGAACAGATGATCAGGGGCATGATCAAGATGATGAATCCCAAATCACGGTTCTTTTCACCATCGTTGCGTATGGTGGTTTGTATCCCTTCGGGTTCAACGGAAGTGGAAATCCGTGCTGTACGCGACTCGGCTGAACATGCCGGGGGACGCGATGTTTATATGATTTATGAACCAATGGCTGCTGCAATAGGTATTGGCCTGGATGTGGAAGCTCCCGAAGGAAACATGGTGGTTGATATCGGTGGTGGTACCACTGAAATTGCCGTCATTTCATTGGGTGGACTGGTTACCAACAAATCCATTCGTATTGCCGGTGATGACCTTACTGCCGATATCATGGAATACATGCGTCATCAGCACAACATTAAAATCGGAGAGCGTACCGCTGAAGAAATAAAGATCAATGTAGGATCGGCTTTGTCTCAACTGGACAATCCACCTGCTGACTTCATGATTCAGGGACCTAACCAAATGACTGCCCTTCCGATTGAAGTTCCGGTTTCGTACCAGGAAATATCTCACTGTCTGGAAAAATCAATATCAAAGATTGAAACAGCTATTCTAAGCGCGCTTGAACAAACACCTCCTGAATTGTATGCCGATATCGTGAATCGTGGTATTTGGCTCGCTGGCGGTGGCGCATTGCTTCGCGGATTATCGAAACGTTTTACTGAAAAAATCAATATTCAGTTTCATGTTGCTGAAGATCCATTGAGAGCTGTTGCACGCGGAACAGGTATCGCACTTAAGAATGTAAATAAATTCACTTTCCTTATCAGGTAATTCTGTAAGGGAAGGGAGAAACCTTCCGGCTGATGAGAAGTTTATTTCGTTTCTTATTACGAAATTATTTTTTGATGATGTTTCTGGTACTCGAGGCGATTTCCTTCGTCTTGATTGTCAGCTTTAATAATTACCAGCGGGTGACTTTTTTTAATTCAAGCAATAACTTCATCGGATCTGTCTACGAAAAGTTCAGTTCCATGGATGAGTATTTTAGCTTAAGTTACACCAATGCCCGTCTGGCTGCTGATAATGCTGCCCTGCGTAAGCAATTGTACCGGCTGCAGGCCCAACAGGAGAAATACACCTTTAACAGGCCCGATACGGTTGATGCACCAGCCTATGTATTTACCGCAGCAAAAGTGATCAGCAATTCGGTCAACAAGCAACTAAACTACATCACCATCAACAAGGGCTCCAGACACGGGATTAAACGTGATATGGGAGTCATTGATGATACGGGTGTGGTTGGGGTAATTACCCATGTTTCTCCTAACTATGCCACCGGGCTCTCGCTTCTAAATAAACGGTTGAGCATCCCGGCCAAGATTACCAAGAGCAATTATTTCGGATCCCTGGTATGGGACGGGGAACATTACAATACGGCTGATTTGAAAGAAATTCCATTTCATGTGATTGTGAATGTGGGGGATACAGTGGTGACAAGCGGGTATTCAAATATCTTTCCTGACGGTATCATGATTGGGACCATCAAAAAGTATGATGTTGAAAGTGGTACCAACTTCTATAACATCAAAGTGGAGTTGTCGACCAAGTTTAAAACAGTTAGGTATGTAGAGGTGGTTCAAAATACCCAAAGAGATGAGTTGATAGAACTGGAATCAAACAACGTGGCTGAATGATAAAGGACTTTGGTAAATACGCGATCATATTTGTAGTGCTGGTACTGGTTCAGGTGTTGATCCTGAATAATATACAGTTCAGCGGATTTGTCAATCCGTATGTCTACATCCTCTTTATCCTGCTGCTGCCTTTTACCACGCCTGGGTATATGCTTCTTATCCTGTCGTTTTTGCTGGGCTTATCGGTTGATATATTCAACAACACTCCCGGGGTTCATGCCGGAGCCTCAGTACTGTTGGGATTCGTACGGCCAGGGATCGCCGAACTGATCTCTTCCCGCGAGATGATCGAAAAAGGAAATTCACCCAATATGAAGCAGTTGGGCTTTGCAAGCTTTTTAAAATACACCATCATAGCCGTCTTCATTCACCACCTGTTTCTTTTTTATGCGGAAGCATTTTCGTTTGATGGATTCTTCCAAACGTTGCTTCGTTGTATTTTAAGCAGCGCTTTTTCGGTTGTCCTCATACTGGCCAGCCAGTTTATTCTTTTTAAAAATATTGATTAGGTGGATACATTCTCTAAACGTCAGTACATCGTTGCAGCCATCATGCTGGGAATAGCCGCCATTTTTGTACTCAGGCTCTTTTCCATTCAGGTGACCAATAAAACATACAAGCAGTTCGCTACGCGGAATGTACTTCGTAAAAATATTATCTTCCCGGCAAGAGGCTTTATTTACGATCGCGACAAGGCACTGATGGTATATAATAAGGCTGCCTACGATTTGCTGGTAGTGCCCCGTGAACTCAAAGCTTTTGATACCACCGAACTTTGCAACATCGTCAGGCTTGAAAAAGCTGAGCTGGTGGATGCCATCAAAAAGGCCAAGAATTTCTCATACTACAAGCCATCGATTATCGCCGGGCAGATTTCTCCGCAGGTTTATGCACCGTTGCAGGAGAAGCTATACAAATATCCCGGTTTTTTCGTTCAATCCAGGACCCTGCGCGAATACCCCAATAAGAGCGCTGCCCAGGTTTTGGGGTATGTAGGCGAGGTAAGCCCTTCCATGATTGAAAAGGATAAATACTACAAGTCGGGAGATTATATTGGAATTACGGGCATAGAAAAGGCCTACGAGAAAGAATTACGGGGCATTAAGGGGATCAGAAATGAAATGGTAGATGTCCATAACCGTGTGAAAGGAAGATACAACAACGGGGCAGACGATACCACGGCCGTTTTAGGCAACAACCTGCTCACAGGCCTTGATGCCGATGTGCAGGCATATGCCGAGCTGTTGATGACCAATAAACGGGGTGCCATCGTGGCCATCGAACCGGCAACCGGCGAGATTATCGCCATGGTCAGCACTCCTTCCTATGATCCGAACCTTTTGGTAGGACGCGAGAGAAGTGATAACTATAAAATGCTGATGAAAGATTCGGTGAACAAGCCTACCTTTAACAGGGCTATCATCGGTACTTTCCCCCCGGGATCCACTTTTAAGCTGGTTAATGCCTTAATCGGCCTCGAGGAGCATGCCATCACTCCCTACGACCGTTTCTCGTGCGGCGGGAAAGGAAACTCGCCCATCAAATGTACCCACAGCCACGAAAGCCCCATTGCCATGCGCGAGGGAATCCGGGAATCGTGCAATTCCTACTTCTGGAACCTTTTCCGGAATGTGATCAGTGTAAAACCAAGCTCTGCTGAAGGATTCCAGATGTGGCGTGACCATGTAATGAAGTTTGGCTTCGGTCAGCGTCTGAATACTGAGTTGTCTTCCGAAGTGAAAGGAAATGTACCTGAGGTTAAATATTACGACAAATACTTTGGCCAGAAAAGATGGACCTCCATGACCATCCGTTCTTTGTCTATCGGGCAGGGTGAATTACTTGTTACCCCGCTTCAGCTGGCCAACATGGTAGCCACGATTGCCATCCGGGGGTACTACATCACGCCTCATTTGGTAAGAGCTATCCTGGTTTCCAGCCGTGTTTTTCGTGAGTTGAAATTTGAAAGAAAAGAAA
>JACMKG010000257.1 GCA_014380255.1 Prolixibacteraceae bacterium
AGCTGAATATGGCGGACGCGCTTCTTCGGTATTGGATATCCGGATGAAGGAAGGCAATATGGACGATTATAAGACCATCGGAAATATTGGATTGATAGCTTCCAACCTGAGCTTCGAAGGCCCGATCAAGAAAGATGTCAGCTCGTTTATGGTGAGTGGCCGGCGTACCTATGCAGATTTATTCCTTGGATTGGCTCCCGATAAGGATTTACGGGATGCCCAGCTTTACTTTTATGATCTGAACATGAAAGCCAACTTCAAAATAAATAACCGCAGCCGGTTGTTTGTTTCAGGGTATCTTGGACGGGATAACTTCCAGATACAAGACCAGTTTGGTTTTGACTGGGGAAGCTCTACGGCCACCATCCGGCTGAATCATACCTTCAGCGAGAAGCTCTTCTCGGTAAGCTCATTCATTTATAGTAATTATTCATACGAGATTGATATAGAAGGAGATAATAACATCCTTTTAAGTTCAAGAATTAAAGACTTTAACCTGAAGCAGGATTTTAACTGGTACCTCAATGCAAATAACTCCCTGCGTTTTGGCATGAACCTGATCACCCATAACATTGTGCCCGGAGAAGTGGGCGCATCTGAAGATAGTGGTTACCAGGCCTATGCGGTACGACCTCGTCATGCTTTTGAGAGTGCGTATTATATCTCAAACAATCAGAAGCTGTCGGAACACTTAAAGATCTATTACGGAGTTAGGCTGGCATTATTTTCCAACATAGGGCCCGGCGACTTTTACCGCTTTGACAAGGATGGTAACTTATTGGAGACAATCAGTTACGATGATTTCGCATGGGTGAAAACACAAGGGGGCCTTGAACCACGTCTGGCCCTTAATTACCAGTTGGGTGAACACGATGCTGTAAAAGCTTCTTTTAACCGTATTCACCAGTTTATTCACCTGTTATCCAATTCTACATCTGCAACTCCTACGGATGTGTGGCTTCCAAGCAGCGATAATGTTAAACCACAGATTTCGGACCAGTGGTCGCTTGGTTATTTCAGGAACAGTCCTGATAACGTATTCGAATCATCAGTGGAGGTGTATTATAAGAATCTTCAAAATCAGATTGATTACCGCAACGGGGCCACCCTGATCTTTAATTCAACGGTGGAAGCTGAATTGGTGTTTGGACGTGGATGGGCCTATGGTGCTGAATTCATGGTTAAAAAGAACATAGGAAAGCTTACAGGCTGGCTGGGTTATACCTGGTCGAAGACCATGAGGCAGTTTGACAAGATTGATAACGGCAATCCTTTTCCTGCCCGGCAGGATAGGCGCCATGACGTATCGGTCGTTGGCATGTACGACCTGGGTAAGAAGTTGAAATTATCGGCTGCATGGATCTATAATACAGGGAATGCCGTTACTTTTCCCGAGGGGAAATATGAGGTGGATGAGAAAATAGTCCCTTATTATACGAAGCGCAATGGCTATCGCATGCCTGCTTACCATCGTCTGGACCTGGGATTGGTATGGTTCAGAAAGCAAACCGTTAAGTTTGAATCAAGCTGGAACTTTTCGATTTACAATGCCTATGGAAGAGAAAATGCCTATTTTATCTCCTTCAGGCAAAATGAGGATAATCCAGGGAAAACAGAAGCGGTACAAATTTCGTTGTTTAAGATGATCCCAACCATTAGTTATAAATTTAAATTCTGATCCTTGATGAGAAACTATCTATCCATAATGGGAATCATGATCCTTCTCCTTGCTTTTCCATCCTGTGAAAAGGTGATTGAAATTGAGGTGGCCAATGCCAAAGAGGTGATAGTAATCGAGGCTCTGATGACTATCGACCGGCAGCCTTTTACCGTGCAGGTATCAAAAACGACCCCCTATTTTGGAGCAAGTGCAAGCAATCCTGTGTCGGGAGCCGTTGTAAGTATCCGCTCTGAAAAGGGAAAGCCAAGGTATTTTGTGGAAAAGGACCCTGGATATTACGTGCTGCCAAAAACCCATGCCTTGGCCGGCTATTGGTATATTGTGGATGTAGAGTATGAAGGAATAAAATACAGCGCCCGCTCCTTTATGCATGAGCGTGTCGCCATTGCAGACATAGGCTTCACCTATTTTGATGGATTTGGGATTTTCGATAGTGGATATAAAGTCAATACCTTTATCCGGGATCCGGAGAACACGGAGAATTATTACAAGATCAAATACTATGTCAATGGAAAGCCTACGACAAACCCTGGAGGATTTTCATTGTATTCGGATGAGCTGTTTAACGGAAAAGCAATAGGATTAGGCCAACGGTCGATGGTATTTAAAAAGACGGATACCTTGACCGTTGAACTTCAGACCATTGATAAGGCTACCTACGATTATTTCTCCACCTTGGAGAGCATTTCAGGCCTTGAGGTGCTTCAGTCAATTTCACCGTCTAACCCTACCAGCAATTTCGACAACGGGGCCCTGGGTTACTTTTCTGCCTTTACCCTTGATAGTAAGACGGTAATAATCAAAGACTATGTGGCGGATTAAAAAATAGATTCAAATATGGAAATAGTTGTTTTAGATGGATTTGCTCTGAATCCGGGAGACCTCTCCTGGGAGGGTTTGCAAGAGTTAGGCAGCTGCCGGGTGTATGATCGTACAACACCTGCCGAGCTATTTGACAGGATCAAAGATGCCGAAGCGGTGTTAACCAACAAGGCTGTTATAGATGCCTCTTTACTGGACAGGCTTCCTAAGCTGCGTTACATCGGCGTAACAGCCACCGGTTACAATGTGGTGGATGTACAGGCTGCCACCGCAAAAGGCGTCGTAGTGACCAATATCCCGGCTTACAGCACCGATTCAGTGGCTCAGCTGGTCTTTGCACATTTGCTGAATGTGGTCAACCGTGTAGAGACGCATGCCGTATCGGTGAGGGCAGGAGAGTGGGCAAACAACCCGGATTTTGCCTATTGGAGAACTCCACAGGTAGAACTGGCAGGTAAAACCCTGGGTATTGTAGGCTTTGGCCGTATAGGGCGCAAAGTCGCCATAATTGGGGAAGCCCTGGGTATGAAAGTAATTTTCCATAACCGCTCACAGGTGAAAGAAGCCCCTGCAGGTATGAGACAAACAAGCATGGATGAGCTGTTTACCCAAAGTGATGTTGTTAGCATCAACTGCCCGCTGACACCTGAGAACAGCGAGTTCATCAACATGGACTTGCTTAAACAAATGAAACCATCGGCCATCCTTATTAATACGGGAAGGGGAGGGTTAGTCAATGAATCTCACCTGGCAGAGGCATTAAATGCAGGTATACTGGCAGCCGCCGCCCTTGATGTATTGTCAACAGAGCCACCTAAGCCGGATAACCCGTTACTTACAGCCAGAAACTGCTTTATCACCCCTCATATCGCGTGGGCAACTCTGGAGGCCCGTCAGCGATTGATGGACATCACCGTTAAGAACCTTAGAGGCTTTATCTCCGGAGTGCCGCAGAATGTTGTGAAATAATTCTGGTTGCTGGCTACAGGCTACTGGTTGTTAAGTAAGATGAAACTTTTATTGTCGTATTTTTTGAA
>JACMKG010000032.1 GCA_014380255.1 Prolixibacteraceae bacterium
AGGTTCCAGAAAGTATTCCAAAAAGCATCACAGCCCAAAGCTAAATGATCGGGATTTGAGAACTTTTGCTTCGTCTCATCAGGAGCAATCCACTCCCCGTTGATATCGCTCCAGGTGTTACGACACAGGGAACGGTAAAAATTACTGTAAAAACGTATTTTCTCCAGCCTGTTGTCCGTTGTGATTTCGATGCGCGACAAGTAACTGTCCCACACTTTCATCTGGTTTTCGACCACCGATTTGTAATTCCAGCCAAAAGGTTCTGTAATTTCTTTGGAAAGATTCTCCTTGGCATTGTCGACACTCACAAGCGATATTCCAGAGCGCACCTGCACTATATCCGAGTTTTTGGTGTCAAATTCTACCCAGGCTCCGGCATCTTTCAAATTCTCACCTTTGATGGTTGTTGACTCTGTTAATTGGTCATTGAGCCAACCTCCCATTTTCTTAATCGGCTGATCGAACTCAATTACAAAATGAACGGTGTATTCCTGGTCTGCATCGTTGCTCCAGACCGTTGGACGAGGAGATAACTGATGACTTTTCCCTTCAATCCGATTGTTACCCACCTGAGTGATTTCAACAGCATTCAAGAGATAATCGTATTCTGCCTGCACATGAAGATCGATCATCACACGGCCGTCAGTTTCCTTGGGGAAGGTGTAACGCTGAAAGCTGCAACGCGTTGTTGCTGAAACTTCTGCCCATATTTTTGTATCTGGCATGTATATTTTATAGAAACCCAGTGGAGCTTCCTCCGTGGTCTTGTCTATTCGTGAGCGATAGCCGCCATCGGGATCAAACTGATCGCCCACTTTGGTCTGCAATGGACCATTGGTAGGCATCATGCCCAGTCCGCCCATTGTCCATTCATGGATGTGACTAAAGCATCCCATGGTTTCAAAGGTAGGCTGGTAACCTGCCTGCCATCCTATATTCTGATTATCAGGACTTAGCTTTACCATGCTAAATGGCATCCACGGCCCGGGAGCAATCATCCAGCGTGAATGCGCCGTCCCGATGCGGGTATCTACATAATCGGCCAGCGTTTGAATCTTTTGAGGGAAACGATGAACGGAGCCGCTTTGTGCTTCTTTCCCGTTTACCAGAATCCGGTAACGGCTTTCTTTTGATTTTAAAACCGAAGCCATCGGTACTTCTAACTGATACCGCGCTGAATCCAAAGTACTTTTATAGATAGACTTCCCGTCCAGTTCAACCTCCAGCAAGGGGCTTCCTGACAGGTGTTCCACATCAACCAATAAAGGCTGAATCCGGTTCTTTCCATTTTGTAATTCATACCCGGCAGGCTCTACCGAACGGATAAAAACCTGATCGTCCACCGTCAATACAACCCCATTAGGGCCTTCCAGCCTTACCTGATCGAATACCACCCACGAGCCTTCCAGTACAGTTATGGTAACGCAGTTGCCCCCTTTTTTAATCACCTGATCGTTGATTGGAATTTCAATGATACGCTCTACGGCTGCCGCATTGGCCCCGGTGAGTGAAGCTTCGGCGCCACCCTTTAACAGGTATTTATTCTGCTGAGCATTTACATTTACTTTCAGCAACGATTTCTTCGGATGGGAATCCATTAAGTCTACCACCAGCTTCCACTTGCCTTGGGAAGGCAGTTCCTTTATTCCGAATAAAATATTCACCTCGTGAGTTCGCCAGCCGGATGTTCCCCAGGTTCCGCCCCAGGTATCATCCGGTCCGGGCAATACATACGGAAAATCTGCTGTTGGCACAGACTTTCCTACCAGGAAATACCGGTCTTCAAAGCCAAAATCTTTACTTAGGAATTTTTTATAGTCTGAAGGCCCTAAAGCCAGGTCGGATGAAGCATTATTATTCTCTCCGATGCGCCAGATTGTTTGGGCATATGCAAATGAATTGCATATTAAGATAAGAAATAGCAAGTAGGTTAGTTTAAGCATAGTCTTAATGATAGAGATTTCATGTGTTTATAATTGTTTTTTAATTGCCACATGGAACTCGCCTATAATCATTCTGCTGTGTGAGAAAGGTTTGTTCATGGCTCGTTTCTTAGTTACGTTTATTCATTTCTAAGAGCGGAAGTATTGTAAATACCCTACTCCAAATGGAAATAAACTTTGTTTATCGGATTAAAAATGTGCTTGAACATCGTCGATTTCCAAAAACTCCAAGCTAGCTAAAAATTAGTAGATGTGCAACAAATGATTGATATATTATCTATTAAAGACCTTAAAAAGGATCTGATCAGGACAATGCTTTATTTATGTTACAATTTTCAGTATTTGGTATTAAACCTGCTAAAAAAGACCCCGTACACTTGTTTTGGCCCGGATGAATTCCTGTCCCTTCGAACCCCTTGCCCATACCTATCTTCTGATACCTTTCTGATACTCTTCTGATACCTTTCTGTAATGTAGGGTTACAGAAAGGTATCAGAAGAGTATCAAAAGTGTATCTCATAAACCCACTGTATAGGGGATCTGGGATCAAGCACAAAACAGGGAGAGGTATTCTTGTTGGAAGTTAAAAGCAACTGATGGATTGTTTCCCCGCCATGGCGGAAAGGACTCATGGATTGAACACTGAATACGGATCACTGATCACTTTTCCCTGCCTCTACCTTCGCCTGTGACTTTGCCTTTACAACATTTCCGATTGATCGGGGAACTGCTGGATTTCTGCCATAAAAAAAGGAGGCTTTTTGCAAAACCTCCTTGTAACCTAATAACCCTCCAAATAAATTAGCCCCTGAAGAAAAGTGCTTTTACAATGTGTGAAGCCATCTTGGGATTCTCTTTCAGCCTTCTGGTCGAATAGCCGAACCAATCCTTTCCGTAAGGCACATAAACGCGCATTTTATGGCCTTGCTTTACAATACTGCTCCGTAGCTCAGGAGTGACTCCGTAAAGCATCTGAAACTCGTATTTTGACTTGTCAATTTTCTTGGCCTTGATCATCTCCAGGGCTTTTTCAACCAGGTATTTATCATGCGTGGCAATGCCCACATACATGTTGTGGTCGAGCATGTAACTCAGATTATCCAGGTAATGCTGCTGAATCTCTTCGAATGCCTTGTAGGCAATTTCCTTGGATTCATTGTATATACCCTTGCAGAGCCTGAAGTTAAGCGGAACACCGTTTACATGAATCTTGCTCATATCCAGCAAATCATTTTTGGTACGCCGCATATAGGCCTGTAAAACCAGTCCCACATGTGCCGGATACTTCTGCTGAAGGGTATGGAAAAGTTCCAGTTCCATGTCCACGCACTGGGAGTCTTCCATATCAATACGGATGAAGCTTTTCTTTTCGGCAGCCTTCTTAACTACTTCCTCGATTTTAGCCATGCAGACCTCCTTGTCGATCAGAAGACCAAACATGGTTGGTTTGACCGAGAAGTTTCCCACGATGCCTTCCGAAGTAAAGCGTTCGATAATGTCCAGGTATTTATTCTTGTTTTCTTCCGCCTGTTCAATGGTCGTGATGAATTCACCCAGCAAATCCACGGTAACTTCAATACCTTCCCTGTTCAGCTGCCTGCAGGCCCTGAGTCCATCTTCGATTGTTTCGCCTGCAATGTACCGTTTGGAGAAGATCCAGATCAGTTTCTTGGGCATATACGGTAATGCGTCGGCAAGTATTTTATTAAGCATTTTCTTTATAGAATTTATAAGATTGTAACAGATTGTAAAAATACTTACAGGATAAGCTTTAATTCAATGATGTTTATCAAGGTATGCTTATGATTTTACGCAGCTTTTGTTTAAAACCAAGAATTGAAATTGGTTTTACCACTGTGTGCAAAAAATAATCTCCGTATAAAGTCTCTACTGGTATTTATTTTTTTATTTTTGGCGAAATTATTCTCTAAAAGCATATGAAAAATACGTCGCTGATACTTATTGTTATTTTGTTTATTGCAGTTGCAGGTATTTATATTCTACATTTTACCGGGAATAAAGCCAACGGTTCCGGGGATGCAGATGCCAGTAACGACGGTACATCTTCTGAATTAAAGATTGCCTACATAAAGGTAGATTCGCTGGTAGTAAATTATGCATTTGCCCAGGAGATGCAGGATAATTTCGCAAAGCAACAGGAAGCCTATACCAAGGAGTACGGAGAAAAACGTAATCGTTTTGAATCACAGGCTGCCGCTTTCCAGGAAAAAGTACAGCGCGGTGGATTCCTTACTCAGGAAAGCGCTATGCAGGAACGCAACCGCTTAATGGGTGAAGAACAGCAAATAAGCAAGCTTGACCAGGAGTTATCGACCAAGCTTTCCCAGATTCAAAACGACAACAATAAGCAGTTGCTCGATAGCCTGATCAATTATTTGAAAGTTTATAACAAAGACAAGAAATACAGCTATATTCTGAATTCAGGTGATATATTGATTGGTGATGAATCTTATAATATTACCAAGGAGGTTTTAACCAATATGAATACACGCTTTACAAGTGCCAGATCCAAATAGCTGACCGATTAAAAGATATTCAAGAAAAAATCCGAAAGTCCTTCGGATTTTTTTATACCCTGATTCCTGATATCTAAGCGTATGTTTGCAGATCAGTATATTCAGAATAACATGGTTTACAGGCCGTTTATAGCGGATAAAAGTTCCCCTGCCCTTTCTGTGGTGGTAACCATTCCGTGTTTGAATGAACCTGAAATCATGCGTACCCTTGAATCACTTTGGGAATGTGATCCGATTGATTCTCACTGCGAAGTGCTGGTTTGTGTCAATGATTCCGAGAGCAGTTCAGAGGAAGTCAAAGCATTTAACCGTGCGACTTATAATCAGCTGCTGAAATGGCAAGCAAATAACCGCGTCAACTTAATTCTGCATCCCATTTATGCCCCTTCGGTTAAGGCCAGGTTTGCCGGAGCGGGTATGGCAAGAAAAATTGTAATGGATGAGGCCATCAGGCGTCTTGATGCTGTAGGGAAGCCTGACGGAGTAATTGTTGCCCTGGATGCAGACTGCCTGGTATCCAGGAACTATTTAAAGGAAATAGAAAAGGTATTTACTCAATCCAAGTCCTGTTTTGCGGCCACCCTTAATTTCAGGCATCGCCTGGAAGAATTGGCTGATCCCAGGCAACAGGACGGAATTCGCTACTACGAGGATTATCTGCACTACTATAAGCAGGCGCTCGACTATACAGGGTTTCCCAATTGCATCTATACCATCGGGTCGGCCTTTGCTGTAAGGGCGGAAGCTTACGTCAAGCAAGGAGGCATGAACCGCAGAAAGGCAGGCGAAGACTTTTATTTTCTGAATAAACTTACCCACCTTGGAAAGCTGACCGAAATTACCAATGCATGGGTTTACCCTTCGGCCCGCGTATCTGACAGAGTGCCCTTTGGAACGGGTGCCGCGATGACCAAGTGGATGAACTATGCAGATAATCTAGCTCTTACCTATCGTTTTGAAGCCTTCCAGGATTTGAAACAATTATTTGAGAAAACTGACAGCTTTTATAAAATCTCTCGAAAGCAATACATTGAAATATTTAACACCCTTCCACTTGTAATTCAGGAATATCTAAGTAAAATTTCTTTTGAAGGAAAGCTTGCAGAAGTGAACCATAACAGTTCTTCGCCCGATACTTTCAGAAAAAGATTCTTCCAGGTATTTGATGCTTTTCAGGTGCTGAAGTTTTTAAATTATGCCCACGAAAAATTATATGCCAGGCAGAACCTTCTGGAAGCGATTTCGCAATTGAAAGAAGCGAAGTAGGAGACGGAAGATCGCAGACGGTAAACATCCTTCCTTAGTGGATACCAAGGCTTCGGGTTCAATTGGAAGCCCGGCTGTACCCTTTCCCCTTTAGGGCAGTGTCATTAAGTTAGCGAAATATTTGGTGTTCTCTTTGGTGTCTTGGTGACTTGGTGGCAAGGAAAAATAGCCACAAAATCACCAAATCCCACCAAGAGAAAAAAACAGAAATAAACCTTAACTTAATGACATTCCCCTTTAGGGGATTGCTGTCAATAGAAAATATGATGAAAAAGGCCACCCTTCCCCTTTAGGGGATTTCTATATTTTTTGCAACCTGCTTATAAATATACCTCTCATCATACTCAACATTGAACAACTTTAAAAACGCAACATATTCTTCAATAAACGTTCGTTTTTCATGATGTTTCTTCTGCTGTTCTATGTAATGGGCAACATCAGGGATTTGCGAATGCCCGTAACTAAAGACACCAAAGCCCTCCTGCCATGAAAATTTTCCTCTCACAAAACGATTTTCATTGATCCAAAGGGATGAACCTCGCTTAATATCATGCATCAGATCAGATGGCGCCTGTTTTGGGCTCATGCTTACCAGGGCATGCACATGATCGGGCATTCCGTTGATTGCGAAGAGTTTATTATCACGCTTTAAAATCATACCGCTCATATATTTATAGAGTTCTTCCTGCCACCCAGGATTTATTAATGAGATGCGATTTTGTACCGCAAAAACAAAATGGAGGTAGATTTGGGAATAGGTGTTTGCCATGGTGGTGGATTGCAAGTTAGACAATTAAATATATGAATTAATTGTTTAAATGGGTGTGTTTTAAAAGGATATTAATCCCTTGGGGGATATTTCATTGGATAGAAATCCCCTAAGGGGAAATGTGGCCTTTTTCATCATATTTTCTATTGACAGAAATCCCCCATAGGGGAAAGGGTTTCATGGATAGGTTATCGTCTCTATTGACAGAAATCCCCTAAAGGGGAAAGGGTTTCATGGACAGGTTATCGTTTCTATTGACAGAAATCCCCGTAGGGGAAAGGTGGCTGTGGGTATGATTGTTTTGTATTGATAGCAATCTCCGCAAAGGGAAAAGGGCGCTTCCCCTAAAACAGGAAAAGCCGGAGAATGTCTTCCCCGGCTTTTCTATGTAATTTGGCTTATTGACTATTTCAATGCGTTAGCAAACATGTAATACATCTCATTCCATTTCAGCTCATTCTTCAAATTGGCCACACAGGTGTTCTTGTTAATCTGCACAAGTTCAATCCCTGCTATTTCACAGAAATCTTCGATGTATTCGGCAGTAACGGCCTGGCTAAAGGCATTATGATGAGCCCCGCCTGCATAAATCCAGGCTGCCGCACCTTCTTTCAGGTTAGGCATTGGAGTCCATAAAGCGCTTGCAACTGGTAATTTCTCAAGTTTAGCTTCAGGGGCCACACATTCCACATCGTGCACAATCATGCGAAAGCGGTTACCCATATCCACCAGGCTGGTGCAGGTGGCAGGTCCGGTCATCGTATTAAATACCAGACGTGCAGGTGCATCTTTTCCGCCAATACCTAAAGGATGTACTTCAATTTTAGCTTTTCCATCGGCAATACTTGGGCAGATTTCAAGCATATGCGATCCCAGTGCTTTATAGCCTTTGTCACTCAAATGATACGTATAATCTTCCATGAAAGAGCAGCCCCCTTTCAGTCCGGCGCCCATTACTTTTACGGCGCGAACCATAGCGGCATGTTTCCAGTCACCTTCAGCTCCAAAGCCAAAGCCGGCATCCATCAGTCGCTGGGAAGCCAGTCCGGGTAATTGTTTCAACCCGTGAAGGTCTTCGAAAGTGGTGGTAAATGCTTTAAATCCGCCTTTCACTAAAAATGATTTGATACCAGCTTCGATGCGTGCCTGGTAGCGTACGCTATCATGGTATTTACCGCCTTTCAGGGCATCCTTGTCAAAATCATAGGTAGCAGTATATTCGTCCACCAAAGTGTCGATATCCTGTTCGCTCACTTCATTAATGATCTTAACAATATCGCCTACCGGCCAGGTGTTAACAGATAATCCGAATTTAATCTGGGCTTCCACCTTGTCGCCTTCGGTAACGGCTACCTCGCGCATATTGTCACCAAAACGGGCAATCTTGGCTCCCTGCATATCAAACCAGGCCGAAGCGGCACGAGACCAAATGCCAATGCGTTGCTGAACCTCTTCTTCTTTCCAGTAACCAACCACTACTTTGCGGTTTTTGCGCAGGCGGGATAAGATAAAGCCATGTTCGCGGTCACCATGAGCAGCCTGATTCAGGTTCATGAAATCCATGTCGATTTCGGCCCAAGGCAGTTCCTTGTTGAATTGGGTATGCAACTGAAGCATGGGCTTATTCAATAGCTTCAACCCGTTGATCCACATCTTGGACGGTGAAAAAGTGTGACACCAGGTGATGACACCAACACAGTTTTTGGTTGAATTGGCTTCCATACAAACGTTGGTAATCTCATCGGGACTTCTCATGACCGATTTGTATACAATAGTTACCGGTATTTCTGATGAACTATTAAAAAATGCAGCAATTTCCTTTGAGTTGGTAGCTACCTGTTCCAACACTTTCGGCCCGTATAAATCCTGGCTGCCGGTTACAAACCATACTTCAAGTTCGTTTAGGTTTATCATGATTGTTGTATTTATTGATTTATTTAGAAATTGCTAATTTAGATATAAAATAATAAATGTACATACAACACTTCTGATATTTCTTCAATTAAACCTTGTTTTTAAACATATATTCTTACCACGCTTCATTCTTTAATTCCAAAGCTGCTCGTTGAATGTTTTGCCACGCCTTGCGTACATGTTCCTCCGTAGTATGGGTTTGAGCGATGCACATACGTAAGGTGTACTGCCCGTTGATCAGGGTGTGGGTCATATATATATGGCCTTCCTGGTTAACCTTCTCAAGCAATTTGCGGCTGAAGTCATTGCCTTCCCTATGCGCAAAGCAGACCAGGTTCAGCGGCACGGGAGCCACCAGAAAAAACTCTTCGGAAGCACGCACCCAATCGGCAAACTTCTGAGCCATCCGGATATGTTCCCGAATATGGAACTGAAGCCCGGTGATGCCATACTGCCTGATGACAAACCATAGCTTAAGCGAACGGAACCGTCTGCCCAGCTGGATATGCCAGTCACGGTAATCAATTACAGCCCCGCTTTCTGTAGCCTGGTTCTTCAAATACTCGGGCAAAATACTCAACGTCTTGATTAGCACTTTTCGATCGGCCACATAGAAACAGTTACAGTCGAAATTGGTAAACATCCATTTGTGCGGATTAAACGAAAAGCTGTCCGACAGCTCCACCCCGTTCAGCAGGTATCTGTATTCGGGGCAAATTGCAGCGGTGCCCGACATGGCGGCATCGATGTGCATCCACAGGTTGTATTTACGACTGATCTGCCCTATTTCTTCCAGCGAATCCATCGCGTTGGTAGAAGTGGTCCCTACGGTAGCACATACAAAAAAAGGGATAAGGTCATTGGCTAAGTCCTGTAGAATGGCTTCTTCGAGTAAATCCGTACGCATGGCCAGTTTATCATCCACGCCGATTAGTCGTAGATTACTCTTTCCGATTCCAGCAATTTTAACAGCCTTTTCAACCGATGAGTGTGTTTGTTCGGATACATAGGCCACCAGGTTTCCCAAAGAGCCTGTATGGTTGGTCAAGTAATCAGTTTTTCTTTCACGTGCAGCAAGCACAGCACTCAGGGCTGCACTCGAGGCAGCATCCTGAATGACTCCCCCACCCGTGGAAGTGGATCTGAATTGTTCGGGCAGCTGAAGCATCTGGGCCAGCCAGTCCAAAACACGCGTTTCCAGCTCGGTACAGGCCGGACTGGTAGCCCACAGCATTCCTTGTACACCCAGCCCTGAGGAAAGTAAATCACCCAGAATGGACGGACCTGATGAATTGGCCGGGAAATAAGCAAAAAAGTTAGGCGATTGCCAGTGTGTAATACCGGGCATGATGATCGAATTCACATCTTCCATGATCCGGCTCATGGGTTCACTCTCCACAGGAGCTGACGGAGGCAATTGATTAGCAATATCCCCCGGTTTTACCTGAGAGAGGACCGGATACTTTTCCACATTCTCATAATAATCGGCAATCCAGTCGATCATTTCCTTGCCTTGCTTTCTGAACTCTTCAGAAGTCATGTGATAGCTTGTATGGTTCATTGGGTTGATTTAACGAACGGTAAAGTTTGTAAAATTTCTTTGAGGTGAGACATCATTTACTGTAAATGTATGAATGATTGCCCTTGCAGGGCCCATTTTCATCCAATCGATAAAAGTATCCAGGCTCGTGGCTTCTCCGCAGGCTTCCATTTCAACCTTCCCATCAAAAGTATTTCTCACCCAACCTGTAATTTGATATTCTTCGGCCTTATCAAGGGCAAAATAACGGAATCCTACACCCTGAACTCTTCCGGTTATAACTATATAAACCTGCTTTAAAGCCATATGTTTCTATTCGATTGAGTTCGATATAAGAGAAAGTGCCTGAGTACCTTAGTACCTGAGTGCCTAAGTGCCTAAGTAACAAAGCAACAAAGTACTTGAGTAATTGGGTACCTAAGAAATACAGGACACTGATAATTTATTCCCTTTTAAAGGAAGTCAATTTGTTAATCCTCCACTAAAGGAAAAAGGTGAAACTCATCTTTCTTAGACACCTTAGGTACCCAGGCACTCAGGCACTAAGTTACTAAGGCACTCAGCCACTCAGGCCCTTACTTTTTCTTCGGCTTTACCATGGGCACAAAGCGCACGGGGATGATACTTTTCGTCTTGATTCCTTTATCCGTTTTCGTCACCAGTTTTAATTCCTGGTAGAATTTGCCCACCGGAACAATCATCTTACCCCCTATTTTCAACTGTTCTATCAGTTTAGGGGGTATTTCCTCAGGAGCAGCTGTAATGATGATACAATCATAAGGAGCATGCTCAGGCCAGCCTTGATAGCCGTCACCTGTCCTTACCACCACATTGTGGTAACCCAGCTCTTTTAACAGGCCTGAGGCATTGTTAGCCAGCGATTCTATCAATTCAATGGTATAGCAGGTATCTACCAATTGGGAAAGGATGGCCGCCTGATAGCCCGAACCTGTCCCTATTTCCAGCACCCTTTCATCTCCTGTGAGTTTCAACGATTCGGTCATGATAGCCACCACGTAGGGCTGCGAAATGGTTTGCTCCTCACCGATCGACAATGGTCCGTCATGGTAAGCATATTCCCTAAAGTTTTGCGGGACAAACAGGTGACGCGGCGTGTTTTCCATCACCTCAAGAAGTCTTTGGTCTGA
>JACMKG010000258.1 GCA_014380255.1 Prolixibacteraceae bacterium
CCCCGAGTACCTGTACGAACAGGCAAAGGATAAAATTAGGGTGGTAATAGGTGGCAGCCACGGCAAAACGACCATCACCTCGATGGTCATGCATGTGCTGAGCTTCAACCAAATTAAATTCGATTACATGGTAGGGGCGCAGCTGGAAGGATTTGATACCATGGTTTCGTTGACAGATGAGGCCAAAATAGCCGTCTTTGAAGGCGACGAGTATCTATCTTCTCCCATCGATTTAAGGCCTAAATTTCATCTCTATTTCCCCCATATAGCCCTTTTGAGCGGTATTGCATGGGACCATATCAATGTATTTCCCACTTTCCCCTTCTACGTTGAACAGTTCAGCAAGTTTGTGGAGTTGATTGAGCCCAACGGTTCTTACATCTACTTTGAAAAAGATGAGAACCTGCAGCAGATTGCCGCCAATAGCCGGGAAGACTTAGAGAAACTGCCCTATTGGTCGCATGATTCAGTGATCGAGAATGGGATTACTTATTTGTTGGCTGATGGGAAAAAGATAAAACTTCAGATCTTTGGGGATCACAACCTTCAGAATATTTCAGGAGCCCAACTGATTTGCTGTCAACTGGGATTAACCGATGAGCAGTTCTACGCAGCTATTGCTGAATTTAAAGGTGCTTCACGCCGCCTGGAGGTACTCGCTCAAAAAGAGGATTGCGTGGTTTTTAACGACTTTGCCCATTCACCCTCGAAGCTTAAAGCCACTACTGAAGCAGTGAAAAAGCAATTCCCCGAAAGGAAACTGGTAGCCTGTTTGGAATTGCATACGTTCAGTTCCCTGAAAAAAGACTTTCTTCCGCAGTATAAAAATTCCATGAATGCTGCTGATCTGGCCATTGTGTATTTCAACCCTCATACCATCGAGCACAAGAAACTGGAGCCCATCACGGAAGAACAGGTGGCAGAAGCGTTTGATTCACCCGGCATGATGATATCCACTGATTCGGATCAGTTGTTTGCTTATCTTAGATCCCAGGAGTGGGAGAATGCTAACCTGCTGCTGATGACCTCAGGAA
This sequence comes from Prolixibacteraceae bacterium, assembly GCA_014380255.1. The sequence continues at coordinate 1,035 of JACMKG010000258.1, forward strand.
ACTTTTCAGGCAAGAACCTAAAACAGCTGGCCGAAGAACTGGTAAAGGATTAATATTTAACACATAGACACATAGGGCACATAGAAAAGAATAATAAATATTTGATTTATTATTGACAAGAATTTACAAGTATTTTTATCTATGTGCTCTATGTGTCTATGTGTTTTTTCTTTTTAATGATCTCCTAAATAAACAGACTCATCAACAGCACGGTGATTATACCTACCACGCCTACGATGGATTCCATAACGGTCCATGTCTGAAAGGTCTGCTTGATGCTCAGTCCGAAGTATTCCTTGAACATCCAGAAGCCTGAATCGTTGAAATGGGACCACATTACGCTACCGGCCCCTGTGGCCAGTACCATCAGCTCGGGTGAAGCGCCTGCCTGCTGAGCAATGGGCAGCATGATGGGAGCCGTTGTAAGTGTTGCCACAGTTGCCGACCCTACAGCCAGCCTGAAAATGGAGGCAATCAGAAAGGCCATCAGCAGTGGATTCATATTCAAGTTACCCGAGATAGAACGGATGTATTCAATCACATGGCTGTCTTTCAAGACCTGGGAAAAAGCTCCCCCGCCGGCAATGATAAGGATGATCATGGCAATGGCGCCAATGGATCTGGACGAGCTGTTCATCACCTCATCCATGCTTCTGCCTTTGCGAAGGCCAAGGGTCAGGATAGCAACCACCACGGCCATGAAAAGGGCTATATTGGCATCGCTCATGAATTTAAAGAATGTGAGAACGGCCGAGATGATTTCAGTGGACTGGCTGCTAAACCCCTTCTGGGTAAAGATTTGCTCGTAATAACCGGTAACTGTATGGATGCCTAATCGGGTCAGTTCAGCCTGTGCCGGGGGAGGTCCAAAAGTCAAATCTGCCAGCGCCCCCATAAGCATTAAAATGATCGGGGTTACAGCACAAAGTATGCTGATGCCAAGGCCGGGAAGTTCACTTTTTACAAACACGCGTTCCTGAAACAGCTCGGCAGGAGGGGTTACTTCAATGTTTTTGGTGAAGCGCGAAAGCCAGACTCCACCGATCAGACAGGCAGGAATCATGGGAATCAGCCCGTAAAGCAATACCATGTTTACATCGGCTTCATATATAAAAGAAACATAGGTAGGTGCAGGGTGGGGAGGTAAAAAGCAATGAGCCACTGATAAGGCCGAACACAACGGCAATGCAAGCCATATGGTGGGCAGCTTGGTGGTGTTGGCAAAGGTAAAGATCAAGGGTATCAAAACCAAAAAGCTGGCATTGTACATCATCGGAAGTCCTACCAGAAAGCCGGTAATCAACAGGGCATACTGAATGTTTTTCAGTCCCATAAACTCAATCATGCGAAAGGTAATGGTGTGAGCAGCACCGCTTTCCTCCAGTATCTTTCCAAGCATAGCGCCAAAGGCCAGAATAAGGACAATCTTTCCCATGGTATCGCCCACTCCTTTGAGCACAGATTCCAGGATAGTCATCGGGTTCATGCCGCTTAGCAACCCGACGGCAAAAGAAGTGATCAACAGGGCCAGGAAGGCATTGAGTTTAAATTTGCTGATAAGCAGCAAAAGGATCAGTATCCCGATTCCGACAATTAGAAGAGGCATAGTCCGGTTATTTAGTTTGCCATAAAGGTAAAAATTTAGTGATAGTTACCCATCCATACATCATTTAAAAAGTGGCGTTTTGACCCGTTGATGGTTTATTTCTCATCTCTCAGGCAAAAGAAAAGGCCAGAGAACAACTAAAGAATCATTTTCAGAGGTTCAAAATGAAAAATAATTCTTTCCATATTTTAAATGCTGGTAAACGAAGCTGACAGCTATAGTCTCAGAAAGGTAGATAGTATACTCACCTGCCGGCAAATCTGATGGCAGACTGCAAAAAACAATGGTGAATGACCTGATCAAGCAGGGCATTCACCATTGAAATCTTGTTTTGGGCCAATGACCCGGTTGTTAGATAAGGAGCTTAATCACAGTGCCGATAAAATTCATCGGGTATGTGATTAAGCTCCCTTAGCTTTTGCTTTATTTTACCTGTATTTTAAACGACCAGGCATAGCTGCAGGAAGTGGGGCGTGCCTTTTGGCGAGGGTACTTAATCGTTAACCCGTTGGCCTCATCCCAGGTCCAGTCCAGTGTCTCGGGAACTCCCAGCATGGTAATCTTGGATCCCTGAACAGGTTTTACCGCTTTTAATTTGAACTCTTCGCCTGCCCATTTCAGGAAGGTGGCATACACGTAATTATCTTTGGCCGTATAACGGGCATCCCCTTCTACCTGGGTTTTCCATGGACGGGTGCCATAAATGGCTTCACCGTTCACCTTAAGCCATTCACCAAGCTTAAGCAGCGGGTACTGCTCATATTCAGGAATCAGCCCGGCAGCTGTTGGCCCTACGTTGATGTCGAAATTTCCGTTGCGGCTTACCCCATCAATGGTTTTATCGATAAAGGCCTTTGGGCTCAGGCAGTCTTCCATGTCGGTATCCTGGTTGTAGCCAAATGTCTTGGCAATGCCTTGCCAGAATGACCATTTATGGTTCAGATTACCTTCATTTCCCTTGTCATAGTCGTATTCCACATTGTACAAATCACCGTGTTTCCCGCGCTCTTCTTTGCCGAAGCGATCGTTTACAAACACTTCCTGATTTCTTTTGGCAGCTTCATTGTAGAAATAAGCGACCACTTCCTTCATTTTCCAGAAGGATTCGGGATGATCCCATTCTCCATCGAAGTAAAAGAAGTCTGGATGATACAGGTCGATAAGTTCCTTGATTTGTGGAATCATAAAATCATCCACGTAGTTATTCACCTTTTTCAGTCCTGCATAAGGGATATCCTTACCCGTGTAAAGGGGGTTGTACCACTCGTACAGTGAATAGTAAAGACCTACCTTCAGACCTTCTTTACGTGCGGCGGCAAAGTACTCTCCTAAAATATCCTTTTTAGGGCCCATTTTCATTGAATTGCGATCCGTATATTTGGATGGCCATAGGCAGAACCCGTCGTGGTGCTTGGAAGTGATAAACATGTATTTGGCACCCATGTTTTTGGCAAACTTAGCCCATTCGGTAGGGTTATAAGTCTCGGCTTTCCACTGAGGGATAAAATCATCATAGGTGGCCTTACCGTATTGCTCGCGGTGGTAGTCCATCGTTGGGTTCTTTGGTTCATTCATACGTCTGCCATACCATTCGGCATATGAAATCCCTTGCTCACGGGGTGCCCATGCAGGTACTGAATACACTCCCCAGTGCATGCTAAGGCCAATTTTGGCATCATCATACCATTGAGGCATCTTGTGCTTATCGAGCGATTCCCAGGTAGCCTGGTAAGGCGCCTGCGCCCAGGCTCCTGCCGAAAATAACATTCCTGCCAGAAGGCAAGCCATAAAGATGGATTTAAGGTTCATCATGTGTTTAGTTTTATAAGTGGTTTAATAGGTAAACAAATTTAGAAAGAAAAGCGAAGGATTCAACTATTTCATTCATACATATGATATGTTTCAAAACTTATCTAAAATACAGCTATTCGTGGCAGCTATTTGTTTACCCAACAATAGTGCGTAAATTCGTCCATCAAATAAACTATTATGAAGCATCTGATTTTAACTCTCAGCATATTTGCGATCTTAAGTGCCAGCATCTCCCCGGTATGGGCCTGTACCAATTTCATCGTTACCCGTGGAGCCAGCGTTGATCAATCGGTGATCATCACCTATGCCGCCGATTCACATACGCGTTACGGGGCCATGGCTTTTTATCCGGCTGCTGACCACCAGCCGGGCGCCCTCTGCGAGGTCTATCATTATGAGAACGGGAAACTTCTGGGTACCATTCCTGAAGCAGCTCACACGTATTCGGTGATCCAGTTTATGAACGAGCACCAGGTAGCCATTGGTGAGACCACCTTTGGAGGACTGGACTCCCTTTTAGTACAGCCGGGGGCCATCCTGGATTACGGCTCACTGATGCGTATCGGGCTTCAGCGCTCAAAGACGGCCCGTGAGATGATACAGGTAATGACCAGTTTGGTGGCTCAATACGGGTATGCCACCAGCGGAGAATCATTTTCAATCTCTGATGCCAACGAGGCCTGGATTCTGGAGATGATCGGAAAAGGGAAATACGAAAAAGGGGCAGTGTGGGTAGCCCGCCTGATTCCTGATGGTTATGTAAGCGGTCATGCCAATCAGGCCCGCATCACCACGTTCCCCTTTCAGAAAAAGAATAACTGGAGCGATCCCAAACAAACCGTTTTTCATTCAGCGGATGTGATCAGCTTTGCCAAGAAATACGGTTTTTATAAGGGAAGCAATGAATCGTTCAGTTTCTCGGATGTCTATAATCCGCTTAATTTTGGTGGCGCCCGCTTTTGCGATGCAAGGGTATGGTCATTCTTTCGGACCATCAATAAAGAGATCAGGGAAAATGAACAGTATACCAACTATGCTATGGGTAAGTTTGATCGCAATTCCCAGCTAATGGATAAAAGTGCCAATCCCAATGGATATGTATCCAA
>JACMKG010000259.1 GCA_014380255.1 Prolixibacteraceae bacterium
AATGTTTCAATAACTTCTTTGGCCAGATCTTTTAAAGACTCACTTTTCAGACCCAGCAATTCCTTTGTAACCAGCAGTTCCTCATCATTGGCCTTTAAAATATTGGTCATGCGAAGGCTTTCTTCCACCGAAGCTGCCGTATAGCATTTTTTGCGAAGGTTAATATCCAGAAATTTTACCACATCGGGTGACTCGTGAATCAGTTCGCGCAACGTATTCTTGGAAATGCCGTAACGCTGAACCAGGGTGCCGAAACAGACGCAATCGGCTTCACTGAAGGCATCAATCATCTCCGTGTTGATTTCAATATGGTCGTACGCCACATCCGTAATGATATTGAAATCAGGAATGCCATGCTCATCAATCTTTACTTTGACAGAGCCGGTCGGAAACTCATAGTCAGTCTGGATATTCTCGTCCGACAACCCCAGCGAGCGGAGTGCCTGCCGTGCTTCTCTTCCAGCCTTGTCATTCCCTACTTTACTTAATAACGTGCCCTGATCGCCAAACGAATTGATGCGGTAAATAAAATTGGCAGGCGCACCTCCCAAAACCTTCCCCGAAGGAAGTAAGTCCCATAACAATTCACCAAATGCAGCAATTTTCTTTGGCATAACTTCCAATTAAAAGATGGCACAAGATACATAAAAAACAAAAAAAGCAATTTTTAAACCAACCTTTCTTATCAACCAACAATTAACAGCATAATGCGTTATACTACTGGTTTGAGAATTTTGTGTAGGTTTGCCTTCGCTGGCATTCAGATGATAGAAATACAAAGGATTGAAAAGTGAACTATCTGGCTCATATATACCTCTCTGGCAACTCAGAGGACATCATACTGGGTAATTTCATAGGCGATTTTGTGAAGGGCAACAGGCATCAGCATTACCCCGAACAAGTGGCTTACGGGATCCTTCTGCACCGACGTATTGATTCATTTACCGATCAGCACGAAGCTGTCAGAGAATGCATCCGGATGCTTCGCCCGGGTTATGGCAAATATGCAGGCATTGTGGCCGATGTTTTCTTTGATCATTTCCTGGCCCATAACTGGAACGATTACTCGGTGTATACTCTACGTCGTTTTGCCAAAAATGCACATGCCATCTTTCTTTCCAACTTTGTTATGCTGCCCATGCGTGTCAAGCAGTTTCTCCCATTCCTGATTCACCATAGGCGCCTGGAGTCGTATGCCAACCGGGAAAACCTTTTGCCGGTACTTGATATCATGTCGAAAAGAACTTCCTTGCCGTCGAATTCAGAATGGGCTTTGCAGACGCTTATCCAGGAGTATGATCAGTTTGAAGGCTTGTTCCGCCAATTCTTTTCCGAAATGATTTACTACGTCGAATCCGACTTTGATGTAACGATTGAAAGACCGGGCAGGTAAAGCTTCTCCATCTTTCCTCTTCCTTACTCCATGCCCCATACTACCATCCACGTATTATTTTTTACTGTTCTGTCTTATTCTTGGTAAAAAAGAAAGTAACACCCCCGCTAGAATTTAAAATCAGGGTATCGGCATTTAAATAAAAGACTCCAAAATGATTCCGAGGACTATTCAAATCTATGCGAGTAAAATTACTTAGCTGCTTATCTGAATATTTAATGGACAACGGACCATCCTGAAAATAGCTCACTTCCTTATCTTGCCGATCAAAAAATGCTTTTGGTTGTATCTGCGTGTAAAAACAAGTATCAATGAAGGTTAAATCTGTAAAATAGACTTTATCTTTCATAAAATATAACAGGGAAGATTTTATTGCATCTACTTCTTCTTTTCCATACCTCCCAACCTTATGGTAGATATGTTTTTCATATTTCCATTTTCCCAAAACCTGCCTGGAGAAATCATTGTCTTGAGAGGAAGAAAACTGGCAGAACAAGATACCAATGAATAAAAAAACAAACAAATGAACGGCTCTTTTTAAGGTTTTAATGAACATTATTTAATTGAAATTACAACCTGCAATACTATTCTACCCTTTTGATGGGATATACACGCTTATGATATTTTAAGTGAACAAAAGATTCCTCATCGCTCATATTATAACTACTAAGCCCCAAAGATATTAGCTTTAAACTCAAACCAAGCATGGTATCAAAATCCTGTCTGTCTGTTGATTGGCGTTTTAATAGAAAAAACTTTTGAGAGCTTTTATAAACACCATAAATAAATTGATCCGTAATTATCCAATCTCCTATATCTTCAACAGCAATTTTCTTGGTTGATTTTAGCACCAGGTTGTATCTATTGGCAAATAGTTCTTTTTTTAGCGAATATTCAGGGGTAAGATCTGTTTTTAAGAATAGGCCTCCATCGGAAAGTAGTAGACTAAAAATGAAACAACCCAATACAATTATTATCAGAGAAATCAAATACAATATCTTTCTTTTCATGCAATTTGCTTTATTTCAATTAATATTTTCTTGTTCACCCATTGAATAAGCAGGGCCTTCCGGGTTATCTAAGGCTGAGCTTTTAGAATTCCTTTAAATCATTTACATGGATGTGAAAACAAGTTTGTCGATCTGTGTTTTAATAAGATAGTACCCTAAACCATAAGGAATCAAGGAAATAAAGGGTTCCCCTATCATAAATATAAGCAGAGATGAATTAAAAAATCCATATCCTGCAAGTAATCCAGCCCAGATAGAGATAAACCATAAAACACCTAATTTGACCTCCCATTTTATTTTTATCCTTCCTGAATCAATTTTTTCAATCTCAATACGTCCTGTCCTCAACAACCTAAGAACCATGGTCATTTTAAATAAAATAACATTTCCTTTCGTTTCAGTTCTGCACTCTATCGCATTTAACTTAGACTGAATTTTCGTTTTAAATAAATCAACATAGGAATCCGGATCTTTCTTAATCAAAAAAACGATGTTATTTGTATAGCTTAGCATGGCTTAGAGTTTTAAGAATGGATTGATCGCTAGTAAAGAAACCAACTACTGAAAATTCAATTAGTAAATGCGAATTTTTAATATGATATAGATTAAGAAT
>JACMKG010000260.1 GCA_014380255.1 Prolixibacteraceae bacterium
CCATACCTTATCATACATGCGGCCAAACATTTTGGGGAACCAGTAATGGATCGCTCCAAAGAAGGAGAATCCCACACCGCCGAATACGATGAAGTGAAAATGGGCCACCACAAATTGGGTATCGTGCACATGAACGTTGGTGGCCAGTGCGCCAAGCACCAGGCCGGACAATCCGCCGATCATAAAGACAAAGATAAATGACAGGGCCCAGAAAAAAGGAGCTTCCAGATTCAGTGATCCCTTGTGCATGGTTGATATCCAGTTAAATACTTTGATAGCACTCGGTATGGCAACCAAAAAGGTTAATATCGAGAATGTATATTGTGCAGTACCGCTCATACCGGAGGTGAACATATGATGGCCCCAGACAAAGTACCCTACAAAAGCGATGGCCAGTGAAGAAACCACAATGGCCCTGTAGCCAAATACGTGTTTTTGTGAGAACGTGGGGATAATTTCAGAGATAACACCCATAGCCGGGAGGATCATCACATATACGGCCGGGTGCGAGTAAATCCAGAAAAGATGCTGGTAAAGGATCGGATCACCTCCCAGGGCAGGGTCGAATACCCCGATATTGAAGATACGTTCCAGGGCTACCAGTACCAGGGTAATCCCGATGACCGGTGTAGCCAACAACTGGATCCAGGCAGTGGCATATAAAGTCCAGGGGAAGAGTGGCATTTTCAGCCAAGTCATCCCGGGAGCACGCATGCGGTGAATGGTGACAATGAAGTTTAATCCTGTCAAAATAGAAGAAAACCCCAGGATGAAGGCCCCGAATATGGCAGGCAATAAATTGGTACCCGTCTTAAAGCTGTAAGGGGCATAGAATGTCCATCCGGTATCAGGTGTCCCGTTTCCAAAGAGAACGGATGAGATCACTAAAAGTGCTCCCGCGATGTAGAAGTACCACGAAAGCAAGTTAATCCTAGGAAAGGCCACATCCCTTGCCCCAATCATAAGGGGCAAAAAGAAGTTGCCAAACACGGCAGCCAGACCGGGGATTACAATCATAAAGATCATGATCACACCGTGCACGGTAAACATGGCGTTGAAAGTCTGTGCTTCAACCACCGTTTTCCCCGGAGCAATAAGCTCCAGTCTCATAGCTAAACCAAGGCCTACGCCAACCAGGAAAAGCACCATCATCGAATACATGTACAACAAGGCGATGCGTTTATGATCGGTCGATAGGATCCAATTTAATATTCCCTTGTATTTCCCCTTGTAATCTAAATAGCTTACATCGTGGGGTATGTGAGTTGCTGTTTGCATAAGTCAAATGAATTAGTTTAAACTTTTTCTTTTAGGTTTGAAAATCAGTACAAGGAAAAACAATGAGGCAAAGAACAGGATCATTATCCCGGCTATTTTAGTAACATTCAACACATAGGCCTGTCCAACAGGATCATAAGAAAAACAGAACTGCATAATCTTATTGATCGTTGGGGAAGACATCCCTTTGGAAGCTTCGATAATGGCCATCTTAAAGTCAAAAGGAAGGAATGTTACCCCATTCAGGTAACGGGTTATTTTCCCATCCGGGCTAACCACTGTTACCGAGGCTACATGGGTAAAATCATTGCCTACCTGTTTATATCGGAAGCCAACGGCATTGGTGCCCTGGGCTATACTGGCACTATCGGAGACAAAGAATTTCCAGCCTTTGCCGATTTCTTCCTTCTTAGTTATAAGGTTCATGTAATTGGCTTTTTTCCGGATTCCAAGATCGATGGTTTCCCTTGGATCAAAGCTGATGGTCAGCACCTGGTAATCCACTCCGGCTACCAGATCCGAGGCTTCCATCACCTTGGCTATCCCTTCCATCAATGGGCTGCAAATGCCCGGACAGCGGTAATAGACAAAATTGATAACCGTCGGCTTGTCGATTAAATCCGTTAATACCACACGCTGATTGTTCTCATCAATCAGGTAAATGTCTTTGGGAAGATAAGCATCCAAATTTTCTACAATCCCGATCTCCGGGCCTTCCCGCTGGTCTTCATATGCTTTCTGTCCGGCAGATATAAAAGCGGATAGTAAAAAGATAGACAAAAAGAGGAACGATTTATAGCCCTTTTCTTTAAGTTTATCCATAAATAAATCATTCATCTTTTTGAATTGGTAATCTCCCCTATTCCTGGTTTCCTCCATCACTGATTCGTTGTAATATTGCCTTAGACTCATATTGATTTTGGTTTCAACAATTTTGTTTCTGGGCTAAATAAGTTATGTATTAAGAAACCCGAAACACTATTGAATGTTTATAAATTCTGATTTATTTTAAATACTTTTTGTAATCGCCACATAATTTACCACTTTTTTTTGTTAATCTGACTTTTCTTCCTCCTTATTTTCAATTAACAAGGCTTTTTATCCATATTTCTTTCCTTAAAGCCTTTTTACGGCTGCATTTTCTCTTTTTACTAAAAACTGAGGGGTAATTTTAGGGTTTCCTATCGGATGGGAAGTATTGGAGTGGTCCGGTTACAGCTAAGAAGAGTGATTTTCTTTATAAAATGCTTTTCATTTCACTTTGAAAACATTGTAATTTTGAAAATACAATTAACTTTAGAAGTTTAGAATTTCAATCATTTGATTTCATTAGGATGACACCATTAAAGAAGATATACCTGTTTTACAAGGAAGGCTTTACCAACATGCCCTCATGGGGTAAACAGGCATGGCTGGTAATCATTATCAAACTTTTTGTCATGTTTGTTATTTTGAAAATCTTCTTTTTCCCCAATTTTCTGAAAACAAATTATAAGACCGATGCTGACAGGAGCAATCATGTACTTGAAAATTTAACCAATATCAACCCATAAAAGCAAAACTTATGATTGAAGGAATTGACTTATCTCTTGTTAACTGGTCCCGCGGGCAATTTGCCCTGACGGCCATGTATCATTGGATTTTTGTACCCCTCACCCTCGGATTGTCGATTATTGTAGCCATTATGGAGACTCTGTATGTGAAAACTGGCAATCCTGAGTGGAAACGTATTACCAAATTCTGGATGACTTTGTTTGGTATCAACTTTGCCATTGGAATTGCTACTGGAATTATTCTTGAATTTGAATTTGGTACCAACTGGTCCAATTACTCCTGGTTCGTGGGTGACATTTTTGGAGCCCCGCTGGCCATTGAAGGCATTCTGGCCTTCTTCCTGGAAGCTACATTCGTAGGTGTCATGTTCTTTGGATGGAACAAGGTGAGCAAACGCTTTCACTTGACGGCCACCTGGCTAGTGGCCATTGGAGCCAATCTGTCGGCCTTATGGATCCTGGTGGCCAACGCGTGGATGCAAAAGCCCGTCGGAATGGTCTTCAATCCCGAAACCGCCCGAATGGAAATGATGAACTTCTGGGAAGTACTCTTCTCTCCTATGGCAGTTCATAAATTCCTGCACACCACCTCCTCCAGCTTTACCTTGGCGGCCGTCTTTGTGATTGGTATATCCGCATGGTTTTTGCTGAAAGGCCGGGAAGTGGCCTTTGCCCGTAAAAGCATTGTCATTGCAGCCGTTTTTGGCTTTCTTTCATCCGTCTATACGGTAACCACAGGCGACAGCTCGGCCAGGGACATTGCACACCACCAGCCCATGAAGTTTGCAGCCTTTGAAGGCCTTTACAATGGAAGCCAGGGAGCTGGACTGGTAGCCCTCGGCGTGATATCGACCAGCGAAACAGACCCGATGAATGAAAACCTGAAGGATTTCGCCTTTAAGATCGAGATACCCAACGTCCTTTCATACATGGCTTTTCTTAACTGGAATGCCTTTGTCCCCGGGGTAAACGACCTGTTGAACGGCAACGAGAAGTTCGGCGTTGAAGCGGCCTCCTCAAAAATAGCTAAAGGCAAGGTGGCTATTGCCAAACTGACTGAATACAAGCAGGCCAAAAAGGCCGGGCAAGTGGCAAAGGCTGATTCGCTGAAGACAGAGATCATGAGCCCAGACTTTCAGAAAAACTATTTCAGCAATTTCGGCTATGGCTACATTACCGATATCCACAGCCTGGTGCCAAGCGTAGCCTTGTCGTTTTACAGTTTTCATATCATGGTGGTTCTGGGCATGTGGTTTATCCTTTTGTTCCTGCTGGCCTTATTCTTTACCCTGAAAGGAAGGATACACAAGAAAAAGACCTTCCTGCGCCTGGCCATCTTCTCCGTTCCGATGGCTTATCTGGCCAGCCAGTGCGGATGGATCGTTGCCGAAGTAGGACGCCAGCCATGGATCATCCAGGACCTGATGCCCACCATGGCCGGGGTTACCCGTATCAGTACCGGCGCCGTGCAGGTAACCTTTTGGTTGTTTGCAGTAATCTTTACCACTTTACTTATTGCTGAAATAAAAATCATGTCACGCCAGATTAAAATTGGCCCTAAAGCAGAAGGAGGACCTCATCATGTTTGAAAACCTTTCACATTTCGCATTACAACAATACTGGTGGCTGATAGTATCGCTGCTGGGAGCCCTCTTCGTGTTCCTGACCTTTGTTCAGGGCGGGGGAACCTTGTTATTCACCATTGCCAAAAATGAGAACGAGAAAACCCTTCTCATCAATGCCCTTGGCCGTAAATGGGAATTTACCTTTACCACTTTAGTAACCTTCGGGGGGGCCTTCTTTGCTTCCTTTCCCTTGTTTTATTCCACTTCATTTGGCGGCGCCTACTGGGTATGGTTTGCCATTTTGATTTCTTTTGTGATCCAGGCTATCTCGTACGAATACCGTAAAAAGGAAAACAATTTCCTGGGTGCCAGAACCTTCGAGATATTCCTGTTCATCAATGGCTTACTGGGACCGCTGCTCGTGGGAACTGCCGTGGGCACTTTCTTTAACGGGGCGATGTTCTCATTAGACGATATGAACCGTGTATCGTGGGGCACCCCCTTTCGCGGACTGGAAGCCGTGCTGAATTTCCACAACGTGGCCCTGGGCCTGTCGGTGTTGTTTCTTTCACGAATCCTTGGTCTGCTGTTCTTTATGAACGCCATAGATGACAAGTCGATCTATAACCTTTCAAAA
>JACMKG010000261.1 GCA_014380255.1 Prolixibacteraceae bacterium
CAACAAGGTTGCCTTTCTGAAAAATAAGTTCCCCATAGAAATTGAATTGAAGTTTTCGAAATTAAAAGGCAAGCTTGCGTACATCGAAGTGGAGAATAACAACAAACAGGTATATTCAAATACGATAACCATTGATTCTGAGGATGACTTTAAACTGGAATTTGCCAACCCGGAAGCCACCCACCCCGGCCTGCAGCATTATACCATCAAGGTCAAGCCTTTTAATGAAGAATTAAACACCAAGAACAACGAATATGAATTTGTGATCCAGGTTCTGGAAAATAAGCAAAAGATACTACTGCTCAGCGAGGCCCTTCATCCCGACATGGGTGCTCTTCGCACAAGCATTTCCGAAATGCAAAACTATGAAACACAAATTATTACTGGCAATGAAGTTCCGGATAGCCTTCAAAAATACAGCCTGGTGATTTTAAACCAGCTGCCTTCGGTCAAAAACGCGGCAAGTCAGCTTTTGTCAAGGATTAAAGAGAGCCGGATTCCTGTCTTATTCATCGTAGGGCCCCATACCATGCTCGATCAGCTGAATTCATTGAACATGGGACTGAAGATTTCCAACAGCAACAATACCGATGAAGTGCAGGCTTTGTTTAATGATGACTTTTCCTATTTTGCACTTTCCGCTGAAACCAAAGAGTTATTAGCTATGGCCTCCCCGCTGATAAGTCCGTTTGGAAATACGGAAGTCTCTCCTTATTTGCAAAGCCTGACCTTTCAAAGTGTTAAAAACATCCCCACCCAAAAAACCATCATGGCCTTTGGAAGCGACAAAGGGCGTAAAGTGGGATTTATTGCAGGTGAAGGAATCTGGCGCTGGCGCTTATTTAACTTCCGCGCTAACGGCGATCACATGGCTTTTAATGAACTGGTACATAAAATCATTCAGTATCTCTCGTTAAGAGAAAACGAAGATAATTTCAACATCACCTATCCTGCTCTATTTCAAGAAAATGATCCTATTGAAATGACTGCAGAGCTGTATAACGACAGTTACGAATTGGTCAATACCACGGATGTAAATATCCGCATCGAAAATGACAGCCAGAAAGTGTTTAATTATACTTTTGACCGTACAGGAGATCGATACCGTCTCAACATTGGCAACCAGCCACCGGGTGATTATACATTTGAAGCAACCACACAGCTGGGCAGTCAACTTTTCACTGAAAAGGGTAACTTTAGCATTGTGAAAAATGAAATTGAACTTCTTAATAACCAAGCTGACTTTGGATTGTTATATCAGTTAGCACAACAAACAGGCGGACAGTTTGCATCCATTGAAAATTATGGCACGTTACTTGATGCAATTGGTAACAATAAACAAATTACCGTACAACAGCATGTGCAAACCTTGCTGACTGAGTGGATTAATGTAAAGCTCTTGTTTTTTGTCTTGATTGCATTGTTGACTGTTGAATGGTTTTTTAGAAAGTATTGGGGCATTTATTAATAGAAAAAGGCATAATATGCGTAATACAAGCACATTACACAACTTCCTACTCATTCTATCTTGCCTGATAGGATTTTCTCTTTCGTCCTGTAAAAGCTATTATACGGCCCTGACCATAGAAACCCCCAGTCCGGCTAAAGAAGAACTGCCTCAGGATATTCAAAGTATCACCTTGATGAACCGCAGCATAAACAATCAGTTTTTAAACCATAACGCAGACACTCTTCAGGCTTATTTTTTCGATAACAATTATCAACTCTCAGTAGTTGTACTGGATAGCGTGGCAGCCGATACCACAATCCGCGCGCTGGGTGAACTAATGTATAACTCTGGCCGCTACGATGTGGTGATACCTGTTGAAAGAAATATCAACAAATTTATTCCCTATAATCTGGTACCCGACACACTTAACCCTGAATTTGTAAGTGAGCAATGCCAAAAATACAATACGGATGCATTAATGGTCCTGGAACAATTCTCGGCCAAAGTGATGACCGATTATGTCCTGGCAAAGTATGTAGATAAGCTCGCAGGAACATCCTTATACTATTATGCGTCTCTTGATCTGAAATACAACGCTTTCTTCAGGATCTATAAGCCTGGCAGCAAAACACGGGAAATAGAACTCTCTGACACCATTTACTGGGACAGTGCCGGTGATATCAAGGTATCCATGTTTGAAGAGCTTCCAAGCATTAAACAAGCACTGATTAGCGCAGGTATTAAAGTGGCACTGGATGTTGACAAAAAGATATCCCCCGCCTGGCAACCAGAGAAACGCGGATACTTTCTATTAGATAAGAAAAATGACCTTGGCCAACAGCTCCTGAATGAAAACAAACTGGCAGAAGCCAAAGCTTATTGGCTGGAGAAAGCCCAATCAACTGACAAAAAAATTAAAAGCAGGGCTGAATACAATCTTGCCCTGGCCAATGAACTGGAAGGGAATATTAACCAAGCCATTGAATGGGGACTGAAATCCTTTAATACCCAATACCACCATCAAACAGAAGTATATCTTAAAAACCTGAATGCATTGAGAGAAAGCAAATTAAATAATGAGTCCAGCCAATGAGAAAGCTGTTGGTAAATATCGGGATTGTTCTGCTGTTCCTGCTTGGTTCTTGTGCCGTTAGCCATGAATTTCCAATCGAAGTATTTCATCCTGCCAAAATTGAGCTCTCTCCTTCGATTAAAAACATTACCCTCGTCAGCCGAAACCTTAAGTACCTGAATGATACGCTCCAGAATTATTATTCAAGGGATTCAAAGCTGGTAAAAGATTCCAAACCTGTCAACATCGACAGCATTGCCATCCAGACCTGCTTTGATAGCTTGATCCTAAAATTGCAGGCTCAGCAACGCTTCAGCAACATTACCATACTTCCAGTTACGGGCATTCGCAGGCAATTAACGAAGAATATCGTTCCTCCTACCAGAAATTTTATTCAAAAGATAGCATCCGATACCAATGCTGATGCTTTATTCTTGCTGGATATGTTCTCCGGCTTTTATTCAATCTATCCTGTGTCTGACGATGGCCGACAGGTCGCCCAAGTGGTAACTGCCAGTATATGGACCATTTATGATCCTTCCAACTACCGTATTCTTAACCATTCGACAATGATTGATACCTTGTATTGGGATGGGTTGGATGAGCTTGAAAAATACAATGCTTCACGCATTCCCACCAAAAAGGATGCTTTGGAGATTGCAGCAGGAATGGCTGGAGTAAAATATTCTAAAAATATCCTTCCCTATTGGGCTGTCGTATACCGCAGTACCCTATCCAACAACCAGGAGGACTTTAAAAAAGCGGCCTTGCTTGCCCAACAAAACCAATGGGATGAAGCGTCTGCATTATGGGAAACATATACAGAAAGCAAAAACAAGCGTTACCGGGTACAGGCACTTTATAACTTAGCGATAGCCAGCGAAATGAACGGGGATATCGATAATGCCATCGAGCTCATTTCCCGCGCATCCAAGGTCAGTCATTCCCCCACTTATAGTACAGAAAATAAGAGCATTCAAAAATATGCTGCTGTACTTGCCAAACGAAAAATAGAATTATCCAGGATTAACTCAATGAGCTCTCAGCAGTAAAATCACCTAACAAACTTAAGTAGCAGGTGATCGCAACATTCATATTCTTTCAAATGGAAGTTATGATGGATCTTTTTATCAAGCCCCTACCTGAGCAGATATCCCAATTTTCAAGTAAATAAGAAAGACAAGCAATTACTTCTTTACCGTACTTACCTGTTTTTTATAGATTACAGGCCCTTTCTGGACAGCTCGTACTACCAGCACAATACCTGCAATTACAAACGGAATACTGAGCCATTGCCCCATATTTAAGGCCATACCGGCTTCAAAGGCTTCCTGGTCTTCCTTGATGAACTCCACAAAGAAACGGGCCGTAAATACCATGATAAAAAATACCCCAACCAACATACCCTGCAAGTCCCTGGCCTTGGTTTTCCAATACATGTATTGTATTACAGCGAAGGTTATCAGGTAGGCTAATGCTTCGTAAAGCTGAGTTGGATGCTTGGGTACTGTTTCATGGTTGCGTTCAAAGATAAAGCCCCATGGCAAGGTTGTCTGTACACCATATATTTCTGAGTTCATCAAATTTCCCAATCTGATCAGGGCTGCCACTAAAATACTGGGCACCACTACCCTATCCAACACCCACAGAATGGATCGTTTGGATACTTTTTTACTCCATAAGAACATGGCTACAATAATTCCCAGGACTCCGCCATGACTGGCAAGTCCACCCTGCCACACAAAGAAGATCTCAATGGGATGCTGAGAATAATAATCCCAGCCATAGAAAAACACATGCCCCAAACGTGCACCAACTACGGTAGCTACGATTAAATAAATAAACAAGCTTTCAAGCCATTTAAGATCGATTCCTTCAAACTTAAACATCTTCTCGCCATGGTTGTAACCAAATAAAAATCCAATGGCAAAAAGAAGCCCGTACCAACGAACATGGATGGGGCCTAATGAGAAAATCTCAGGACTAACGTTCCAATGAATAAATGCCAGAATGTCCATATATCTATGGTTAATGTAATTACAGTATAAGAGATAAAAAGCCAATAGAAACAAAGTAATAAGAAATCAGAAATAAGAAATAAGGAATGAGAAAGTACACTTTGTACATCCATTTCTTCTCTTTTACTTCCTGATTCCTTATTCCTTGTTAGATATTGGTTATTGAATCTTTATAATTCAAAATTTATAATTCAAAATTCAAAATTTATTATCCTCTTTAATCTACCAGATCCTTACCATGGCAGGACTTGAACTTCTTACCGCTGCCACATGGACAGGGATCATTTCTTCCTACTCTTTTCTCTACTCTTACGGGTTGTGTAATCTTCGGTTCCTGCGGAGCGTCAGGTCTACTCGGGCTTCCATTCGATGAACTGCTCGGAGATTCTGACTTTGAAGTAGATAATTTACTCATATCCAATCCTCTGCGTTCATGGCCTTCATGTACCTGCTGCGGATCACTAATCGGGATATGTCCTTTAGCCAAAGTGGATACAATTGATTTATTTACCTTGATAACCATGATCTTGAACAAGTTGAATGACTCGAATTTGTAAATCAAAAGCGGGTCTTTCTGTTCGTACGTGGCATTCTGAACCGATTGTTTCAAATCGTCCATCTCACGAAGCTGTTCTTTCCATGCTTCATCAATGGTTACCAGCACGGTTTGCTTCTGGTATGATTTTACCAGTTCTTTTCCTTGATTCTTATAGGCTTTTTCCAAATTGGTAACAATCTGGAAAATATGCTTGCCATCCGAAATAGGAACTACAATGTTGGTATACATGTGTGACTTCTGCTCATACACATCACGGATAACCGGATACGCCTGTTTGGCAATCATCTCCGTACGACGGGTATAGGTATTTACCATCTCATGGTAAATCTTGTCGACCAAGTCATCCTGCTTGATTTTCATGAATTCCTGCTCTGAAACAGGAGATTCCATCGACATCAGGCGGATCAGTTCCATGTTGAACTCCTCGTACATGCCATTGGGCTGGTAATCGTTCACCAGGTTCTCAATCACATCATAGATAGTATTCAGGATATCTACTTCCACACGGTCGCCCAGCAAGGCATGACGTCTCTTTTTATAGATTACCTCGCGCTGTGAGTTCATCACATCATCGTATTCGAGCAAACGCTTGCGAATACCGAAGTTATTTTCTTCAACCTTCCGCTGCGCACGTTCAATGGACTTGGTAATCATCGAATGCTGAATCATTTCCCCTTCTTTCAAACCAATCTTATCCATGATGCCTGATATACGGTCAGAACCGAATAAACGCATCAGATCGTCTTCCAGAGATACAAAGAACTGAGAGGATCCGGGGTCTCCCTGTCGACCTGCACGTCCGCGCAACTGGCGGTCTACACGTCTTGATTCATGTCTTTCAGTACCAATAATAGCCAAACCACCCAATTGTTTTACTTCAGGCGTTAACTTGATGTCGGTACCACGACCGGCCATGTTGGTGGCAATGGTTACCATGCCTTTCAAACCTGCATCGGCTACAATCTCTGCCTCACGGGCATGCAGCTTGGCATTCAGTACGTTGTGCTTGATACCCCTCATTTTCAGGTAACGGCTCAGCAATTCCGAGATTTCCACTGAAGTGGTACCCACCAGAACAGGCCTTCCTAAATTGTTAAGGGCTACAATATCTTCGATTACAGCGTTGTATTTTTCTCTTTTGGTCTTGTAAACCATGTCTTCGCGGTCGTCACGAACGACCTTACGGTTGGTAGGAATCACGACCACATCCAGTTTGTAGATGTCCCACAACTCACCTGCTTCTGTCTCGGCAGTACCGGTCATACCGGCCAGCTTGTGATACATCCTGAAATAGTTCTGCAGGGTGATTGTCGCAAACGTCTGCGTGGCAGCTTCCACCTTTACATGCTCTTTGGCTTCAATAGCCTGGTGCAATCCATCTGAATAACGACGGCCTTCCATGATACGGCCTGTCTGCTCATCAACAATCTTCACCTTGTTTTCAATCACCACATATTCAACATCCTTTTCGAACATCGCGTAGGCTTTCAACAGCTGATTGATGGTATGTACACGCTCTGACTTGATGGAATAGTTGGTCAACAGCTCATCCTTCTTCTCCAGGATCTGTTCTTTGGTCAGAGACTTATTGTTTTCAATTTCAGCAATTTCAGAACCCACATCGGGAAGTACGAAAAAGGTAGGATCATCTACGTCATCCGAAATAAGATCAATCCCTTTATCTGTCAGTTCTACTGAATTAAGTTTTTCTTCAATCACAAACACCAGTGGGTCGGTGATGATATGCATCAGTTTGTTATTGTCCTGCATATGGTAGTTCTCTACCTTGGTCATGGCTGCCTTGATGCCTTCTTCACTGAGGAATTTAATGATGGCCTTGTTCTTAGGCAGCCCCTTGTGAGCACGAAGCAGCAGGATAGCACCCTGATCTTTTTCTTCCTTGGTGGCGTTTGGATTGTTAAATATACGCTTGGCTTCAGCCAGGCACTGATTGACAATGTTACGCTGTGCTGAATACAGTTTTTCCACTTTAGGCTTCAGCTCTTCAAACTTCTGAATTTCACCTTTGGGAATTGGACCTGAAATGATCAACGGGGTACGGGCATCGTCAATTAAAACCGAGTCAACCTCATCGACAATCGAGTAATGATGTTTGCGCTGCACCAGATCCCTTGCATTGATGGCCATGTTGTCGCGCAGGTAATCGAAACCAAACTCATTGTTGGTTCCATAGGTAATGTCAGCCAGGTATGCCTTGCGGCGTCCGTCCGAATTGGGCTGATGCTTGTCGATACAATCAACACTCAGTCCGTGGAATTCGAAGATTGGCCCCATCCATTCGGAGTCACGTTTCGACAGGTAGTCGTTCACCGTTACCAGATGCACTCCCCTGCCTGTTAATGCGTTCAAAAATACAGCCAGAGTAGCTACCAATGTTTTTCCTTCACCGGTACCCATTTCAGCAACCTTACCCTGGTGCAGAACAATACCTCCGATTAACTGAACATCGTAATGAACCATTTCCCAGGTAACCTGGTTTCCACCGGCCATCCATTTGTTGAACCACGTGGCCTGATCACCTTCAATCACAATGCTGTTCCGGGTAGTGGCCAGTTCACGGTCAAAATCACTGGCTGTTACAACCACCTTTTCATTTTCAGTAAATGCTTTCGCTGTAGCTTTTACAATTGAAAAAGCGGCAGGAAGAATTTCATTGAGCACCTCTTCCAGCTTGTCATCTATTTTCTCTTCCAGTTTATCAATTTCCTGGTAAATCTTTTCACTTTCTTGAATGTCAACCGATTCAACCGATTCCTTCAATTCCCTGATGCGGTCTTCCTCCGGTTTTATCCTTTCCTGTATCAATGCTTTTAAACCAGCCGATTCAGCTCTCAGCTCATCGCTTGAGAGGTTTTTAACCCTTTCGTATTCCTTTTTTATTTTCTCCAGGACGGGCGTAATCTCTGCCATGTCTTTATCAGCTTTATTGCCGAGAAATTTGCCTAGAATCTTATTTAAAAATGCCATATATTGATTTTAATTAATCAGGTTTTGAAAGTCACAAATGTAGTTATAATGTTTAAAATTTGGATTTCTTTTTACGATAATCGTGCCACCCTTCAAATTGCAGTAAGTTCAGCCATTTTTACAATTTTTACCGTTCTTCTGCCAATAAAACAGTAAAACGAGCCATCAAGGCGCTAAATTATGACAAAAGCACATTAAATAATATCTCCAGACACTGCCTGCCATGCCCTGCGGCCAATAAAAAGCGAATAAATAAAGTTATTTTTGCTGAATAAATCATAACCAATGAGCGATTTTCAAAACCATTGCTTTGTATGCGGCAAGGAAACCGACCCACAAACTTCCAGTAAAAACATACAGCTTAACCTTCCGGTATGTGATACCTGCAAAGACACCGAAGAAGAGAAAAAAGCCCATGACGAGCTGTTAGA
>JACMKG010000262.1 GCA_014380255.1 Prolixibacteraceae bacterium
ATGTCCTTTACCAGACGGTGGTAAAGCAAGTGGAGATGATGAAAAAGTACCAACTGGGAGGCACTTTTTTGTTGCAATACGATGCTTTGATGGACGGGAGGTACCAGGCTCTTTTAAAAGGCCTTGCCAAAGATTCTTTTGAAATAGGCGCCTGGTGGGAAATTCCTCAGCCTCTGGTTGAAAAAGCAGGCCTTCAATGGAGAGGGCGGTTTCCGTGGGACTGGCATGCTGATGTAGGATTCTCAACAGGTTATACACCTGAAGAGCGGGAGAAGTTAGCCGATGTATACATGAGCGATTTTAAAGAGATATTCGGATACTATCCCAAGACGGTCGGTTCATGGTTTATTGATGCGCACACCTTGAATTATCTATACAACAAGTACAAGATCGTGGCTTCCAGCAACTGTAAAGATCAGTATGGCACCGATGGTTATACCCTTTGGGGCGGTTACTGGAACCAGGCCTATTACCCGAGCCTGATAAATTCGTACATGCCTGCTCAGCATGAAAAGAACCAGCTGCCTGTGCCTGTTTTCCGCATGCTTGGAAGTGATCCCATTCGTCAGTACGATCTGGGCCTTGGCAACAGCCGGCAGGGAGTAGTCACCCTGGAGCCTGTTTACCCGGAGGCGGGAGGAGATTCTGCATGGGTACACTGGTTTTTCAAAGAGTTTGTGGAAGGTGAGTCCATGGAATTTGCCTATACCCAGGCAGGGCAGGAGAATTCTTTCACCTGGGATGCCATGTTGAAAGGGTTTGCCATTCAGATGCCATTAATTGCCCGTTTAAGAGACCAAAAGAAAGTTAGGGTTGAGACCCTGGCTGAATCGGGAAAGTGGTTTAAAGAGCACTATAAGGTCACTCCTGCCACTTCTGTTACCGTGAATGAAGATATGAATGGAAGTAACCTGAAAACAGTGTGGTTTAACAGCCGGTTCTATCGAATTAACCTGTTGTGGGAAGATGGAACTTTACGTGTTCGCGATATTCACCTGTTTGATGAAGATTTTCCCTCCGTTTATACTACGGATAAGGCAACCTCCAATGAATGTTCTTTTTATACCCTTCCTTTTGTGGATGGATATCTGTGGAGCACCCCTGAAAAGCTTGCAGGCATGCGATTCATGGCTACCGTTGATGGAAAAGAACAACTGTTGGAAGGGGGAGATCCGGAAATAACCAGCCTGGCACCTGGTAAACTGCACATAGCATGGCCTTTGAAGTCATTTAAAGGAACTTTGGTTATAGACATTGATGAACAACAGACAACAATGAAAATGGTAGGGAATAATTCGATAGACTGGTTTTTGGATATGACTACTGCCGAAAAAGCAACTTTACCTTTCCAAAAGATAAGTCCTTCGCGTATGGATTGCCGCTTTGAAGGGATGAATTATTCCATCAAAGCCAGCAAAGGAATGTTTTCAAACCCAGGGAATGGCATCGCATTCAGGGTAAAACCTGCAAAGAATACGTTGGTGCTGAAGTTCGCGGAATGAGAAGGTAAGGAAAAAGTAAAAAGGTAAAAGGCAAAAGTGAAAACAGGCACATCAATCCTTCCGTCCTTCCGTCAATCAATCCATCAATCCATCAGTCCTAATGAAATAAGAAATAAGGAACAAGAAATAAGGAATGAGGAAGTGAAAACAAGCGCATCAATCCCTCAGTCCTTCAATCCTTCAATCCTTCTGTCCTTCAGTATGCACCGGCAGCGTAAAATGAAAAGCCGATCCTTTTCCCGGTTCTGAGTTTAACCAGATCCTCCCATCCATCAGTTCAATAAGGTTTTTGGTGATTGCCAGTCCAAGGCCGTTGCCCCCGTACTTACGCGTTTTCTCTGTTTCTACCTGCCTGAAACGTTCAAATATCTTGGCATGATATTCAGCCGGGATGCCAATGCCCGTATCTTTTACGTAGAACTCCACCTGATCGCCCTTGGGTTGATATCCCATTTCGATGTGCCCGCTTGGGGTAAACTTCATGGCATTGCTCACCAGGTTGCAGAATACCTGGTAAAGGCGATCCTTGTCGGCAATAACGATGGTTTCTTCATCTTCACAAGGTAGGCATAGCTTTAATTCCACATCATTGCCTACAGAGTCGTAAGAGAACTGGTCTTTAATTCCCGAAATAAACTCCTGAGCCTTTACCGGACTTTTGAAGATCTTGATTTCTCCGGATTCAATCTTAGAAATGTCCATGATATCATTGATAATGTTTAGAAGGTTATGCCCATTTTTAATGATATGATGGATGAATTCATCTCTTTGCACTTTATTAAAGTCCGCATCGGCCAGTAAAGAGGAGAAACCAAGGATGCTGTTTAAGGGGGTACGCACTTCATGGCTCATGTTGGCCAGGAACGAGGACTTTAAACGGTCACTTTCTTCTGCTTTTTCCTTCGCTTTTATCAATTCCTTCTCTGCCAGTTTGCGGTGGGTGATGTTATGCCCGATGCCCAGTATTCCGATTACCGCTCCATTGGAATCAAACATAGGCGTTTTGGTGGTTTCCATGAAAATAGGCTCGTTCTGATCGTTGAAGGTATACCACTCCTCAAAAGTGGTGGGTTTCCCTTCCGCAAGGGCCTTCAGATCTGTTTGACGGAATTTTTCAGCCCTTTCAAATTCTACAAAGTCATAATCTGTTTTGCCAATCAGTTCTGATTCTCGCGCACCCATATAATTTGCAAACGATGGATTGCACTTTAGAAACACCCCATTCACATCTTTCAGCCAGATCAGATCAGGAATGGTCTGAACGAGGGTCTGTAAATAGGCTTCACTTTCACAAAGCGCTTTCATTGCCCGTTTGCGATCAGTGATATTTTCAACTACCCCGTCAAAATAAAGGATTTTACCTTTTTCATCCCGGATTGCCCGTGCACTCTCGCGAATATAAATATCACTGCCATCCACATGAATCCAAAGTGCCTCCCAATCAATCAGCTCATCAGCCTGGGTAAATTTCTCCAGGAATTCATTTCGCTTAAGGAAAACCTCTATGTGTTGATCCTCCAGATTTATCCTGGTGAGTTCTTCAAAGGAAGAATATCCCAGCATTTTTACCATTGCCTTGTTGGCCATTACGATAGATCCTTCGGGGGTTGTGCGGTACATCCCAATTTTGGCATTGTCATACAATTCGCGAAAGCGCTCTTCACTTTCGCCTAGCTTCTCTTCCATGAGTTTGCGCTCGGTAATATTGGTCGAAATGCCCAGCAGGCCGCAAATGCTAGGGTTTTCAGAATTGGTATAGATGGGAACTTTGGTTTCCCAAAATACATGCCGCACACCATACATATCAAACATGTCAACTTCTTCATTGGTTTCTTCGCCATTGAATACGCGCCTGTCAATGTCTTTTATTTTCTGCAGTGCTTTGTTCGAGAAAATACTACTATCATCGTAGCCCAACAGTTCTTCTTCCTTGCTACCGAAGAATTTCAAGGTGTGTTTATTGGCATATACATAACGGGACTGAAGATCTTTTATGTAGATGTGGTTGGAAAGATAATCCAGTGTCTGACGGAAGCGTTGAGCTTCAGTGAGTGCCTCTTTCAGCTTTATTTCAGCCAGCTTTCGTTCGGTAATATCGCGCAGGCTGCATTTTATGACTTTCTTATTTTCAACCAGATATGTATGGCTTACAAATTCAACATAGAGCTTGCGCCCATCCGAAGACTTAAGCAGAACATCCTCATAATGGATGTATTGCTTCTCCTTAACCTCAGACAGATAATAGTCAATATCGCTTATGCCTTTAAAGAATCGATTTTCATTGAGGGTGTTTTGAAGAAAGTATTCCTTGGAGTATCCCGACATGTGTGTTAAACAAGGATTTACATCGGTTACCCGGTTGGATTCACCATCTATAATGAGAATTCCATCTTTGGAAGATTCAAAAAGACTTCGGTAATGTATTTCAGAGTTGATAAGGGCTTCCTGTGCCAACCTGTTTTCATTTTCAGTAGCCATGGCATCCAGCGCAAAGGAAATATCTCCGCCAATCTTTTCGAGTAATTGCTTTTCCTCGGAAGTAAAGAATCCTACATCTTTTGAATGGAGTGATAAAACCCCCATTGTTTTCCCTTTAC
>JACMKG010000263.1 GCA_014380255.1 Prolixibacteraceae bacterium
CCATTGGCATGATTGTTATAACGGTTGCTTAGTGTGCTGTCCAGGATGCGTGCCTTGGTATTGTCGCGCAGCTGAATCTGAAGCAATTCTTTCAGCTCAGCTCTGATCTCGGGTGAATAAATCGGGCAGGCTACCTCGATACGCCGGTCCAGGTTGCGAGGCATCCAGTCGGCCGATGAAATGTAGATATCTTCCTTTCCTCCATTGCAAAAGAGAAATACGCGGGAATGTTCCAAAAACTTATCCACGATGCTGATGGCCTCGATGTTCTTGCTTAACTCCGGGTCGCCTGTCTTTAAGCCAAATATACCCCTGATGATGAGTTGTATCTTCACACCAGCCTTACTGGCCTCATACAGCTTATTCATCATCTCCGGATCGATCAGGCTGTTCATCTTAAGAATCAGGTAAGCAGGCTTGCCTTTTTTCGCATTGATAATCTCCTGGTCTATCTTATGGATAAAGAAATTACGCATAGCAAAAGGGCTTACGATGATCTGCTCGTAATTGAAATGCGTATAGGTGTGCTTGAAAAATTCAAACATATTGGCCACATCGTTGGTAATCTGCAGATCGGCCGTCAAAAGACCCTTGTCTGCATATACCCTGGACGTGCCTTCATGGAAGTTGCCGGTACCGATATAGGCATAATTGCGCAGTCCATTTTTCTCTTTGCGCTGAACCCATGCCAGCTTGGAGTGTATTTTAAGTCCCGGGATGCCGTTGATAACATGAGCGCCTTCTTCCTGCAGCTTGTTCGACCAGAAGATATTGGCCTCTTCGTCAAAGCGTGCCTGCAATTCAATAACCACTGTTACTTTCTTGCCATTCCGGATGGCATTGAGCAGGGCATTGACCACTTTCGATGTTTCGGCCACCCGATAGATGGTAATGCCTATCTCGCGCACCTTGGGGTCTATGGCAGCCTCGCGCAGGAAATCAATGAAATGGGAAAAGCTCTGGTAAGGATAGTGCAACAGGATATCTTTTTTTCGCAGCTTCTTCAGAATACTCTGGCTCTGCATCAGATCTTTGTGAGGCACCGGCGACAGGGATTGGTAATAATGATGAGGCTTCCCGATCTCGGGGAAATTCATAAAATCTTTGTGGTTGTGATACCTTCCCCCGGCAACTGTTTTGTCCGCCCCGTCAAGTTTCATCTTTTTAATGATGAAATGCAGCAGGTCATCAGGCATCTCACGGTCATATATTAGGCGAACGGGAATCCCTATTTTGCGCTTTTTGAGCGATGCTGCCATCTTCTCGACAAAGCTCTTGGAGATGTCATCATCAATATCCAGTTCGGCATCACGCGTCACCTTGATGGTATAGGCTTCAAAACGATCATAGTTGAAAATAGGGAACACCTCGTTGAGGCAAAAGCGGATGATGTCGTCCACCATGATGACAAACTTCTTGTTTCCCTGATCCGGCAGAACCAAAAACCTTGAAACAGATCGGCTGGGCACCCTTACCAGCGCATAGGCAAACTTCTCGGGCGCTGTACTCTTCGACAGTTTGACGGCCAGGTAAACGGATTTGTCTCTCAGGTAAGGAAACTTCATCGACTTGCCCAGCATGATGGGGATGATGTTTGGCAATACCTTTATGTTGAAATATTTCCGCACATAAACCCCTTGCTCGTGGGTAAGCTGCGACTCATCGACCATGAAGATGTTCTCAACGGCCATTTCCTCCCAGATGTTGCGGTATATCTCCTGGGCCTTTTGCTGATGACTGATCACGATCTCCTGGATCTTATCGTATAGCTCCGCGGCGGTATAGTCGCCCTGAAGGGTCTCATCGTCTTTGCCAAACTCGAGCATGCGGCGCACCCAGGCCACCCTTACCCGGAAGAACTCATCCAGGTTGTTGGAGAAAATCCCGAGGAAACGTATTCTTTCAAACAGGGGTACCGTGGGATCTTCAGCTTCCTGCAACACCCGTTCGTTGAACGAAAGCCAACTGATTTCCCTGTTGTTGTATTTGCCTGATACGCCCATCTGCTTGTTTTGTTAAGTGAGTAACTTCAACCCCTCGTCAATAGATTCCTTAAAGATAGGTAAATCCTTAATTTCATCCAATGGTAAAATTCGTTCTTTGGGTTCCTTGGTCTCATCCTGTAAAAACAATTCAAACCAGCCCACGTTTTGCCACTGTCCCAGTTTATATCCTACCTTGGAGAATTCACCGCATTTGCGGTAGCCAATCTGTTCATGAAAAGACACACTCGGTTCGTTGGGCATGGTAATAATGGCCAGCAAGTTGGCAACACCCTGGTATTGAACCATCTTATTCAGGCTTGTGTAAAGGGCCTGCCCTACCCCTCTTCGGTAGAAATCAGGATGTATGTAAACCGACACTTCCTTGCTCCACCGGTACGAAGCGCGGCTGCGGTATCCCGAGGCATAGGCGTATCCGGCAATGCGGCCATCGATTTCACATACCAGAAATGGCAGTTCAGCCATAATATCCTGCATCCGCTTCCAAAAAGAAGCCTCGTCAGGAATCGTTTCTTCAAAGGTAACAGAGGTATCAAGAATAAAAGGTGAATAGATTTCCAGTATTCCAGGTATATCTCTCTCCTCGGCCAGTCGTATAATAGGGTTCATAAGAAATTGTGAATGTTAAATGTTGAAGGGTTTTATGCTTCATGTGCTCAGCAAAAATAGTAAAATGTTGTTTAGTAAGAATGCCGTTTTTCCATTTAACATTTAAAATTCAACATTCACAATTTAATCATCGCTGAATTCCATCAGATAAGCTTTGATGAATCCATCGATTTCGCCATCCATCACTGCCTGCACGTTGCCCGATTCAAAGCCTGTACGCACATCTTTTACCAGTCTGTAAGGCTGCATGGTATAGGACCGAATCTGTGAGCCCCATTCGATCTTTTTCTTGGTTGAATTGATCAGCTGTTCGGCCTCCCTGCGTTTGCGCAGTTCCAATTCATACAATTGTGATTTGAGCAACTTCAGAGCATTGTCCTTGTTGCCAAACTGAGAACGGCTTTCGGTATTCTCGATGATGATCCCTGTGGGGGCATGGCGAAGCCTTACTCCGGTTTCCACTTTGTTGACGTTCTGACCTCCGGCACCTCCTGAGCGGAAAGTCTCCCAGGTGATGTCAGCCGGATTTATCTCCACCTCGATGGTATCATCAATGGAAGGGGACACAAATACGGACGCAAAGGTGGTCATTCGTTTATTCTGCGAATTGAAAGGCGAAAGGCGAACCAGGCGATGTACCCCGTTTTCGCTTTTCAGGTAGCCATAGGCATAATCACCTTCAAACTCAATGGTGCAGCTTTTTACGCCTACCTCATCACCTGCATGGTAATCCAAGGTCTTAACCGTGTATCCCTGCTTTTCGCCATAGCGGATATACATGCGCATGAGCATGTCGGCCCAGTCGTTGCTTTCGGTACCCCCGGCCCCGGCATTGATACGAAGGATGGCTCCCAGCTTATCCTCTTCCTTGCGAAGCATATTCCTGACTTCCAAGGCCTCAATCAGCCCCAGCGTTTCATTATACTGCTGCTCAATGTCTTCCTCGCTTGCTTCATCGGCTTCATAGAAATCATACAACACCAGCAAGTCTTCCATGTGCCGGTCGACTTCCTGAAACCCATCCGTCCACACTTTAATCGTACGGATGGCTTTCATCTGAGCTTCTGCTTCCTTGGGATTATTCCAAAACGCGGGATCCTGCGTTTTTAATTCTTCTTCTTTTAGTTGGATCACTTTCTGATCGTAGTCAAAGATGCCTCCTTAACGCATCCCGGCGATCAATAAGACCTTTTACCTGTTCTTTTGAAATCATTTTTTCAGTATATGTTATGACAAAAATAACAAATGAAATCGGATTATGGGATTAAAATCAATTTCCCCATACAATGTTGCTGTCAGACATCGATATGCTCTGGATGTTGGATGCTTCTCCCGAAGGTTCATATAGGTAGGCAAACAGCCTGACGGTGTAGGTCTTACCTGCCACGGGGGTGAAATCAGGGCTCCATCCGCCTCCCGATGCCTTGACCGCATATGCACCCGATGATAAACCGCGTAGCTCAGTGCTCCTGAAAACTATTTTGGCATCCTCCAGCAGATTGATCGCATAGCTGTTAGCTCCGTTTATCAATGGCCATTTCACTTCCAACTGATGATTGACCGCATTGTATTCGCATTTCTCAAAGGTGGGAAGGGGCAACGTCTGGTCTGTTAACCGATTTTCGAATGTTTCCTTATCTCCATTTTCCATGGTAGCTGTAAACAGATAGGTTGAAGCTACAGGCTTGGCAGCGGTAAACTGGGCCACGGGAGTCTCATAGTAAAAGTTTCCCTGCCCTTCTGTCAAGTTAAATGTTTTGCCCGACTCGGCAGAACTCACCACACTGACGCTTTTAATAGGCCGTAAAGAGTAGGCATATATGGAGATACCATGAACGGTTTCAGTGCCCGATTTCCTGCTTAGGATCAAAACATCACCTTTACTGCTTGATGAATCATCGTCATCGCTGCATGACACCATCACAAGAACAGCCAGCAGAAGGTTGAAAATTAGTAGTAATTTCTTTGGTTGCATAATTTCGCTAATATTAATCGTGAATATTATAGATGCCTCTAAGTTCAGAAAGGTTGTTCCTGTACAAAGATATTCATTTGTCATGCAAACAAAACG
>JACMKG010000264.1 GCA_014380255.1 Prolixibacteraceae bacterium
CTTGCATCCCCGGCTGGTGTTGAAGTGGCATGCGCATTTATATAACTTATTTCTGAAGCCATCATCCCCGCATCACGTAAAGCCATACTAAGCGCGCGCACCGGTCCATCAACTGTTGGATTCGAGATATGACTTCCATTTGAAGAAAAACCATATCCTACAATCTCACCTAAAATCGGTGCTCCACGCTTTTGTGCTGATTCAAGGCTTTCCAATACCAGGGTAGCCGCACCACCGCTGGGTATCAGACCATCCCTGTCACGATCAAAAGGTCGTGAAGCTTTTGACGGATCCGATTCCCGAACCGAGAACGCTGATAAGGCATCAAAATTACCCATAGCGTTTAAATTTATTTCCTGGGCCCCACCACAGATCACAGTATCCTGTAACCCGGTTTTGATAAAGTGATATCCAAGGCCGATTGCATGTGATCCACTTGCACAGGCAGCACTAATTGTAAAATTTACCCCTCTTAACTTAAATATAGTCGCCAGGTTCATGGTCACAGTAGAATTCATGGTTTTGAATACTGAACCCGATCCCACCATCATTGTATCCTTTTTTGCTCTTATTATATCGGTGGCCTGCACTACCGGATCAGCCGTGCTATCATTGCCATAGAGAATTCCGACTTCCTTTGAATCGATATATTCCTGATCCATTTTTGCATTTCTAAGCGCTTCGATAGTTGCCATATAAGCATACTCACCCTGTTCCGGAAGCATAATCCGGGCTCTCCGGTCAAGTAAGCCTTTCAGATCGGGCTTTTCAACCATACCTGTTAGTCCGGATCGATAACCAAAATCCTTGCGTTCCTGATCGAAGCCAATACCCGACTTCCCTGCACGGAGGGAACCGGCAACTTCGTCGAGATTCCTGCCAATGCAGGAATATATGCCCATACCAGTAATTACAACCCTGTTCATGAATCTCGGAACAATTTAAATTTGTTGATTATGTCTTGGTCGCTTTATTTTTATGAATAAAGTCCACCATTAACGGATAAAACGGTGCCGGTAATATATGCGGATTCCTTTGAAGCCAAAAAGCCTACTGCATGGGCAACCTCCTCAACAGTACCGAACCTGTTCACCGGGATCATTGCTTTGAGTTCTTTCTCATCCAGCCCTTCAGTCATGTCTGTCTTGATAAATCCCGGGGCAACTGCATTTACAGTAATGCCACGTTTCCCTACTTCCTGAGAAAGTGCTTTAGTTCCGCCTATCACACCTGCTTTCGCCGCAGAGTAATTTACCTGGCCAGGCAATCCCTTTAGACCAGATAAAGAAACAATGTTTATTATACGGCCATAACGTTTCACAGCCATCTGATTTATGATGAGCCTGGTTACAAAGAAAAACCCGTCAAGGCTGGTGCCCAAAACATTTTCCCATTGCTCATCTTTCATAAAAATCATCAGGGCATCCTCTTTGATGCCGGCATTGTTAACCAATACTTCTACTGTTTTTTCTTTGTTTGATTCCAGCCAGCTACCAAGTACTGTATTTATTTCCTCTTTATTTCCAACGTTAAATTTAAGCAGTTCAGCCGTTCCTCCTTTTTCCTGTATCTGTGAGAGTGTTATCTGTGCCTGTTCTTCATTCCCTTTATAATTTATGATAACATGATATCCCATGTCTGCCATTTTAAGACAAACTGCCCGGCCTATCCCCCTTGAACCGCCTGTAACAAGTGCACATTTCATCGATTATTTATCTTTCGTGATTATTGTGTTTTGAAATCTCCGCCTCGTGATTTTATACTTCTGCCCAATTGTGTTGAGATTGTTCCAGGTAATCTCTTATCCTGGCCAGGTCCTGGTACTTGGGAGTGTCTTCGATAAACTTAGGAAATATTTCCCTTA
>JACMKG010000265.1 GCA_014380255.1 Prolixibacteraceae bacterium
ACAAAAGCACGGCCTTCAGCCTTGTTGGTGAAGGATTTGAATTTTTGTTCTGTTTCCGAACCTTCGGCCAACAGGTCATTGAGTTCTGAAATCAATGCTTTCATTTCAGGAACGAATTCCACCAAGCCTTCAGGAATCAGGGCAACACCGAAGTTTTCGCCATTGGCAGCACGTTTAGCCACGATGTTGGCCATGTAATCCACAATCTCGCCCAGTGTTTGCTTTTTAAGCTCTACTTCTTCCGAGATCAAGGTAATGTTTGGCTGAGTTTGTAAAGCACACTCCAGGCCGATATGAGAAGCAGAACGTCCCATCAGTTTGATGAAGTGCCAGTATTTCTTGGCTGAATTGGCATCGCGTTCGATATTACCAATCAATTCAGAATACACTTTGGTAGCTGTATCGAAACCAAATGAAGTCTCGATCATATCATTCTTCAAGTCACCGTCGATAGTCTTTGGACAACCGATTACCTGAATACCCATATTCTTGGCAGCATAATACTCGGCCAGTACGCAGGCGTTGGTATTGCTGTCGTCACCACCAATGATAACCAGGGCTTTAATATCCAGTTGTTTCAGTATTTCAGCGCCTTTATCATACTGTGCAGTTTCTTCCAGTTTAGTACGACCTGAACCGATGATATCGAAACCACCTGTATTGCGGTACTCATCAATTACTTCAGCGGTTAATTCCACGTATTTGTGATCAACCAAACCGCCTGGGCCTCCAAGGAAACCAAACAGTTTGCTTGCAGGATTGATATTCTTGATACCATCGAAGATACCTGAAATAACGTTGTGCCCACCGGGAGCCTGTCCACCTGAAAGGATAACACCTACATTAACTGCAGGATACTGTTTTTTGGCATCCCCTGCTTCGAAGGTGATGATAGGCATCCCATAGGTATTGGGAAATAACTTCTGAATTTCATTCTGATCGGCGATCGACTGAGTCTTTTCACCTTCAACCAGTTTAATGGTCGATTTCAATGAATTGGGAAGTTTTGGCTGATATTTAGCCCTTGCTGATTGTAATGCACTAATGGTCATAGATTATATTTTGAGATAGATTTTATTTGTAAACGGATGTAAAATTAAACTAAAACCATGGCTTTGCAACCACAGTGTAAGCTTATTCAACCTAATTAAGGAAAATTTAAAGCGCTCAGGTTAACCAACCAGAAAATCAGCAATATTGCCTAAGGTGCTGGGCGTTGCTTTGTAAAACTCACTGTATTTGCAGCGGGTACACGTAATGACCGTAAACTTCTTGTTCTGGATATCAAATAAGCGGGAAAAGCCCTTGCCGGTCGTACGGATTTCATCCATCTCGTATTGGGTATTTCCACATTTGGGGCAACGATACTTGGCATTTATCATGATGTAAGGTTTAAAGGTTTGTTATTTTTAGTTTGAAGGTCTGCAATCTATGCAAATCCGGTGGCGACAGAATGAACGTTCGCTGCATTAGGAGTCGCTTTCTGTATCCTCAGGCTCATCTTTTGAGGTTCTCTCAACAGGGCGCCGGGCATCTTTCAATGCCTTATTTATAATCCATTCGATCTGGCCATTGGCACTACGGAATTCCTGTGCTGCCCATTTTTCGAGAGCATCATACACATCAGGATCTAAACGCAGTACAAATGATTTTTTCTTTACCATAGGGTTACATTCTTCTGTTTATTCATTGTGAATTTACTTCACTTTCGTCTAACTTTATTTTGAACTTATAAAACTACTGATGGCTTCAATAAGTTCAGGATTGATAGGAAGTTCAGGCTGGGAGTAGGTCTGCATATTTTTTACCGGGTCAGCTTCCGCGTTTTTAAGGATATGATTCATCCCTTCAATAATAACCATTTTAGCTGATGGCGCAGCTTCTTGGAGCAAACGGGCATCCTCCACACTAACCTGAATATCAGTGGTTCCCTGCAAAATAAGGATTGACTTTTTCAATCGGGCAATTTCAACCTGCGGGTTGACCTTAAACCATGAAATCAGGTAAGGCTGAACACTTGGCCGAAAAAGTGCCTCAAAACCCATGGGTATTTTCTCAACGGTTCTACCATGCACCAGTTCATCCAGGATAGGAGTTGACTGATCGAGCACATAAGCAGGCTGTGCCTTCAGCTGATCCCGGATCAGCTGATCGGCCGGCTTCCCTGTTCCGGCTATGGAAATATACTTGTCAGCATTTTCACCCTGGGAGGCAACCATTGCAATCAAAGAGCCTTCGCTATGGCCGATTACCACTACCTGGTTAAAGTTTTTCTTTTGTTTCAGCAAGTAAATCCACTCTTTCGCATCCGTGATATAGTGATCAAAACGCAGGTCTGCTTCTGTTAAACCGGCAGCCCTGCTTTTAGCAATGCCACGCTTATCGTATCGTAAAGTAGCAATTCCTTTTTTAGCCAGAGCTTCGGCAAGCATTTTCAGGGAATTGTTTTTCATCATTGGGTTATTGCCATCGCGGTCGGTTGGACCGGAGCCGGCAATAATCAAGGCCACTGCAACAGGCAATTTCGATTCGGGCATGGTTAACGTACCTTCGATATCCCCTGTGTTAGTTTTCAGAACCACGATCTCTTCGGTCTGGCCCATGGCAGCTGTTGCCACCAGGCAGCCGATTAAAAAAGCGATAAATGATAGTTTCATGGGTATTTTTATTGATACAGGGTTCCGGTATTTACCACAGGGGTGGCTTCCTTGTCTCCGCACAGAACAACCAAAAGGTTGCTAACCATCGTAGCCTTTTTGTCTTCGTCCAGAGAA
>JACMKG010000266.1 GCA_014380255.1 Prolixibacteraceae bacterium
GAATCCCAGAGCCAGTGCAATACAATAGGCTCCAAAAATACCCAGCTGGGCAGCCGCACCGATAAGAATCAGCTTAGGATTTGATATCAAGGCCGAGAAGTCGGTCATAGCACCAATACCCAGGAAGATCAGCGGAGGATAAATCCCGTTTAATACCCCGAAATACAGGTAATTCATAACACTCCCTGATTCATAAATACCAATTTGGTATCCCGGAGCAAAAGCTACATTACCTACCAATATACCGAAGCCGATAGGGATAAGCAACATGGGTTCAAATTCTTTTGCAATAGCCAGGTAGATGAAATACAAACCAATGAGGATCATGAAGACATGGCCCATGGTCATATTGGCAAAAGCTGTAAAATGGAGAAACTGCGCGATGTGTTCTACAATAAAATCGAAAAATGTACCCATATCTTATTCTCCTATGATGATTAGAATGTCTCCTTCCATTACACTGTCACCTTTAGACTTCAGAATAGATACCACTTTGCCGGCTTTGTCAGCTTCGATGTTATTCTCCATTTTCATGGCTTCCAGCATAAGCAACTTCTGTCCCATCTTAACGGTGTCACCTTCTTTTACAAACATCTCCAGGATAACTCCAGGTAGTGGTGATTTGATACTTCCTGTACCTTTAGGAGCTGAAGGACTGCTTGTTTTAGCAACTGAAGGATGACTGTCAGTAGAAGGAACCACTTCCTGGCGCACTAATTTAGGGGTCTTAGTGGTCTTCATCGCTTTATCTACTTCAACTTTATACAAAGTACCGTTTACTTCAATTTCCGCTATGTTTTCTTCAACACTAAGAACCTCAGTCTCGTATTGATTTCCATTTATGATGAACTTGAATTTTTTCATTACTAGATTTAATTAACGGGGTGATTTTCTTAAGGTGTAAATTTTTGAACTCCATGGAGAGTAGTTTCTCGATACTTTCTGAATGGTCAGAACCGTGTTCTCATTGTCATGTAATTCATTGTGATAAAGGAATAAAGCCATGGCTATAGCAGCATTTACTTCTCCCGACATTTCAGGGGCCGATAACTCAGCTGTTTTTGCAGCACTTCCTGAAGCTAAAGCAGTCTTGGCGCCTTTGCGGACAAAGAACTGACCCAGGTTTTTGTAAATTATATACAGGATTGCCAAGGCCATAAATACCACAAACATGGCTATCA
The DNA here is from genome assembly GCA_014380255.1 of Prolixibacteraceae bacterium. The sequence goes on from JACMKG010000266.1 coordinate 1,182, forward strand.
TGGTCATGCCTATTCCATAAGGATCCATTTCAACAAAAGTTTCCCCTGCTGTTTTTTTCATGGAATAGTCGTTATTGGCACCGGGTGTAGACTTTTCAAGGTAAACCCATTGCGTACTTTCGACCGTTGGCCTTCCATAGGTAATATCAGGCCTGTGATCAGCCGGTAATTCAACCTTGTCAATCAGGGTTTTTCCATCGGAATTATACAATGCAAGGACTTTGGCATCCTTTAAATCAAAATTCAAATGGAATATACCTCTTGTAGTCTTATTATCAGCCCAGAACACGGTATAAAACCTGGCAGGGATTTGGGTAGCCGGGTCACCTGTAGGTATCCAGTATTTGGTCGGATTATTCAGGTCATCAGTAAGAAAACATCCTCCTATGTTGACAGTGTTATACGATGAATTGAATATTTCAATCCATGGTGAATGCATTCCAAAATCATCAACTGCGCTTGAGTCGTTAATAACCAATATTTCATTGAAGCGTAGGTCTCCCGCATTTTGAGCCTTCGCTAAATTGGTGGCAGCAACGAACAGAAGGAGAATGGCAATTCCGCGTAAAAAATGTTTAATTCTTCTTTGCATATTCGTCGATTATAATGGAATGTTGGTGTGTTTTTTAGCTGGCATAACGTCCTTTTTGGTAGCCAGTGCCTGAAGGGCACGGATGATACGGAAACGGGTGTTACGTGGCTCAATTACATCATCGATATAACCATATTGTGCTGCATTGTATGGGTTGGCAAACATTTCTTTGTATTCTTCTTCAGCCTGTGCAATATAAGCCGAACGTTCAGCTTCATTTTCGATGGCTTTGATTTTTTTACTTTGAAGAACTTCGATAGCGCCTTTGGGGCCCATTACTGCGATTTCACCTGTTGGCCATGAGTAGTTAATATCTCCGCGAAGATGTTTGGAACTCATTACGCAATAAGCGCCACCGTATGATTTGCGCAGGATTACCGTTACTTTAGGTACAGTAGCCTCTCCGTATGCAAATAAAAGTTTGGCACCGTGAATGATGATACCTCCGTATTCTTGTGCTGTTCCGGGAAGGAATCCTGGAACATCAACCAACGTTACAATCGGGATGTTGAAAGCATCGCAGAAACGCACAAAACGGGCTGCTTTACGCGACGCATTGATGTCAAGTACTCCTGCAAGGTAATTGGGCTGATTGGCCACGATACCCGTTGAAATACCATTGAAATGAGCGAATCCGATGACAATGTTCTGGGCATAGTTGCGGTGAACTTCAAAGAATTCGTTGTTGTCAACAATAGAATGAATAACA
>JACMKG010000267.1 GCA_014380255.1 Prolixibacteraceae bacterium
GATCAGGTAATAAGCTTTCTGACTGATGTTTTCACCATAGGCATAGATAAACTTACCCGAAGTCTTGAAATCTTTCAGGGCAGCCCTTATCTCTTCTACAGTAGCCAAGCCGGCATAAATATCTTGTGGGTTAAGGTAAATACCTTTGATGTTATCATCAGTTTTAGCTTTGCGGATACAATCCAGTATGTCATTTAAGCCCACCGCTTTATTTCCTTCAAATATTCCAATAGCCAAACCATCCAAAGGATTGTGCTCGGCTCGGTCAACTATTTCATAATCAAACTTAAGCATCAACATCGTCTTTTCAGATATCGTGGCAGGCTCATCAGAAGCAGAAATCATGGCAGAAATAATGCCAATGAAAATTAAGAAAAGCAACAGACCTGCCAGCATGATCCCGACAATGGAAGCAAGGGTAAATTTTAAAAAATCTTTCATGAGTATCGTATGTGAGTTATTTAATCGAAAATGTACAATAGATTTGTACGAAATTAATGTTTTTGTTACACTTTTTGGAAGGTTATGGTAAAGGTTTATTTATTGCTGGGAGGAAACCTTGGAGACAAGAGGCATGTATTTTCAGAAACCACCAGGCTGCTCAGTGAGCGTATCGGCCCGATTACCGGGCAGTCGCACCTCTATGAAACGGAACCTTGGGGCTTTGAGTCGGATGATCTTTTCTGGAACCAGGCATTGGAGCTTTCGGTTGAACTTTCAGCGCCGGAAGTGCTGGAAAAATGTCAGCAGATTGAAAAAGAGATTGGCCGAATCCGTAAGGCCCAGCAGTACGATTCGCGCATCATTGATATTGATATTCTCTTTTATGGAAATGAAATAGTAGAATTACCCGGTTTGGTAATTCCCCATCCGCGCATAGGCGAAAGAAAGTTTGTGCTGGTACCCTTAAATGAAATAGCCGCCGGGTTAATTCACCCGGTAAATCATAAAAGCATCTCCCAAATGCTGGATGAATGCCCCGATCCGCTAAAGGTAGAAAAAGTAAAACAGTGATCAGTGATCAGTTAGCCGCTGGCAGCCAGTAGCCAGCAGCTATTTTTCCTTTCTAGTGCGAATCAATCTTGGCTCCGAATGCCAAATCGCCTGCATCACCCAATCCGGGAACAATGTACGACATGGGTGTCATGTCAGGATCTACAGCTCCAATCCAAAGGGTTACGTTCTCGGCCGTGATATGCTTTTTGATATATTCAACGCCCTGTGCACTGGCAATAATCACCACCAGGTGAACATGTTTGGGAGTTCCTTTTTTCAGTAAAGCCTGATACCCGATTTCCATCGATGCTCCCGAGGCCAGCATGGGGTCGGAAAGAATAACGTCTTTTGCATTCAGGGATGGAGAAGCCAGGTATTCAAATTCAATGTGAAATTCACCTTGCTCATCGTATTTCCTGTAAGCTGAAATAAAGGCATTCTCGGCATGATCAAAAATGTTGTGTAAGCCTTGCTGAAGGGGTAAACCGGCCCGAAGGATGGTGGCCAGAACCGGATGTTGAACAAACGTCTCTACCTTGGCAATTCCCAGCGGGGTCTTAACCTCAGTAGTTTGATAATCCATTACTTTGCTGATCTCGTAAGCGAATATTTCGCCTAAACGCTGAAGATTTCTCCTGAAACGCATTGGATCTTTCTGAATAACTTCATCCCTGATTTCTGCCATGAATTGATTAAAGACAGAATTCGATCCTCCTACTATATTTATCTTCATGATTCAAAAAATTTGGGCGAAAGTAATCAAATTTCTAATCCACCTGATTAAAAATCGAATCTTACCACTATTATATTTCAGGATCTTTCCAGTCCCCGTTCTCGCGAATAAGCGCTTCCAGCTCTTCTACAGCATGTTCGAATGGAATATGCTTTTTAATCAGCTTCTGCTGTTTGTAAAGATTAACATTTCCCGGACCTGCTCCCACGAACCCGTAATCAACATCGCCCATCTCACCCGGACCGTTGACCACGCATCCCATCACACCAATCTTTAGATGGTCCAGATGGTTGAAATGCGCTTTTACCTTAATGGTAGTCTCGTGAAGATCGAAAAGTGTGCGTCCGCAACCCGGGCAGGAGATAAACTCGGTTTTAGTTAATCGCATCCTGCTGGCCTGAAGCAGCGAAAAGCCCAGGTCTTTCAGGTCGGTAAAGGTGATGTTTTCCGATTCGTTGGTAATACAGATGCCATCCCCGTAGCCATCAATGAGCAGTCCGCCCAGATCGGCAGCCGCTTTGATCTGAAGGTTTTCCAGGTAACGTTCGTTGTATTTTCTGAAAATCACTACCGGCACTTTCCAGATATGTGATTCAAGGGTCATAAAGAAGGCACGCAACTCGGCAAAAGGATTCCTGTTAAAGCTTTCGAGCATCAGGATAGTCTTGCGGGTTTGCTTGAGCTTGGTAATGATCTCCGGGTTCTCGTTCATGAACCGGTCAAATTCTTCCTTGTTGGTGCGTATAAATTTGGTCTGTCCCCAGTGAGAACCTCCAAAGAGGTATTCTTCCAGTGAAAGGATAGGATAGGAGTTTCCTTCCAAATCGAGCACTTCATGGTTGTTGAAGAAGTATTCAGGGATTTGCTTGCCCCGCAAGGGAAGTATTTCGGCAAGCGACCTTCCGCGCAAATCGGCCATCACAATAGGCAGGTGTTTCCCGCCCATACGCAGCACCGGACGAACCGAGCGGCGTTCGTATTCAAAAGGATTGATCTGTGCAAATAAAGGCGCCTTAATGGGCTTGTGGCCCCTGTAAGTCTCAATGTGGTTAATCAGTTTGCGGGCAACGGCTATTTCATTCTCCGGAGCTTCCGTGAGTGAAACCCGGATGGTATCGCCAATGCCATCAGCCAAAAGGGCGCCAATGCCTACGGCCGATTTAATGCGTCCGTCTTCGCCTTCACCGGCTTCGGTAACCCCCAGGTGAAGGGGATAGCTCATCTCTTCCAGGCCCATCTTGAAATTCAGCAAACGAACCGTGTAAACCATCGTACGCGTGTTGCTCGACTTGATGGAAATAACCACGTTGGCAAAATCCTGTTTTTTGCAAATACGCAGAAATTCCATCACCGATTCGGCAATCCCTGAAGGAGTGTCCCCGTAACGGCTCATGATCCTATCCGACAAAGATCCCTGGTTGGCCCCGATACGCAAGGCTGTATTGGTTTCCTTTAACATCTGAAGAAAAGGAATAAACAGCTCTTCTATCTTGTGAAGTTCAGTTTTGTATTCCTCATCGGTATATATCTTGTACCCGAATTTGGCACGTTTGTCGTAGAAGTTCCCCGGGTTAATCCTTACTTTGGATACATATTTGGCGGCAATCTCAGCCAGGTGTGGATTGAAATGAATATCGGCCACCAACGGGTTTTCATAGCCCCGGGCAACCAGTTCCCGCTTGATGTTTTGCAGGTTCTCGGCATCATTCACTCCCCGCACAGTCACACGTACAAGGTCGGCCCCGCACTTGATAATACGGATTATCTGCTCAACGGTAGCATCCGTATCGCTGGTATCGGTATCTGTCATGGATTGTATCCTGATCGGATTTCCTTCACCGAGCAACACAGGTCCTATCTTTACCAGTGATGTCTTTTGTCGCTGGTATCTAGTTAAATCTTCTATGTAATTAAAGTTCTGATCCTTCATTTTGTCCCCCATTCATGGGGCACAAAGTTAAGTTAAAGTTAACAGATACGAAAGTGGAAAAGCGAGAAAGAAAAATAATTCTGGATGAAAGAATCCTCAGAAATCTTTACTTTTGTTGAACTAAAAAAAAGGAAGATGACCATCCGCATTTCACAGGTAAATAAATCATATGGAAGCCAGCAGGTTCTTGATAATGTTTCTTTTGAAATAAAAACCGGTGAGCTGGTAGGGTTTCTTGGTCCCAACGGTGCCGGGAAATCGACCCTGATGAAAATTATTACCGGCTACCTGGCTGCTGACGCGGGAAGCGTGGAAATTAACGGGGAGTTGGTAGAGACTAAAAACATCGCCATCCGTTCCCAGACAGGGTATCTGCCCGAAAATAATCCGCTGTATACCGATCTGTATGTGCGCGAATACCTGGAAATGGTTGCCGGGTTTTACCACCTTCCCCGCAAAAGGGAAAAAGTGTTGGAGATGGTAGGGCTTACAGGCCTGAAAGCCGAACAGCACAAGAAGATCGGGGCTCTTTCAAAAGGGTACCGTCAGCGCGTAGGCCTTGCACAGGCCCTGATTCACGATCCGGCCGTGTTGATTCTCGATGAACCGACCACAGGCCTTGATCCCAACCAGCTCGAAGAAATCAGGCAACTGATCAGCCAGATCAGTCAAAATAAAACCGTGATGCTATCCACGCATATCATGCAGGAGGTGGAGGCGGTATGCAGCCGGGTGCTGATCATCAACAAAGGGAAGCTGGTCGCCGACGGATCCATCGACCAGCTCAAGGCTGGCCAGTTTGCACAAAAGCAAACCGTGTGGGTTGAATTCGATAAGCTGCCCGAGCGTGCAGCACTGGAAAATATACCGGGATTGGTACGCATTGAACAAACCGGCCGGACAAGCTTCGTGGCTGAATCCTCGGGTGATGTTGACCTGAGACCTCTGCTCTTTCAGTTTGCCATAGCCAATAACCTGATCCTGCTCACCCTGAAGGAACAGCAGCAAAGCCTGGAAAACGTTTTCCAGGAATTGACAAGGTAAGAAAAGCAGGTAGGGATAACTAATTCAGGTTACCGGCCTTTGGTAAAACTATTCTCCTATCCGTAGGAGATCCTTCTCAATAGAAAAACGCCAACCGATTACAATACCTCTTTTCTATCTCTGTAAGAGATCTCTATCCATAGAAAACATCAACCTATTGTAATACCTCTTTTCATCTCCGTAGGAGATCCCTTGTCCATTATTCAAATACATGAGCGTTATCACACATCATTGCCAGAACTATAGAACAGCCATAAAAGCATCGTGATAACCGATCATTTATAGAAGAATAGGTTTGTTTTAAAAATTGTTTCCTGTTGATTAGGATGAAAGATATATCCGCAAATCCATAAGGCAATGGTTCAATCCGGGCATTCGGAAGGAATCTCCTACGGAGATGGGAACATGGTTTTGTATGGTGTGTATTTTTCTATGGACAGAAATCTCCTATGGAGATGGAATAACGAAGTTGACGACTATACGATTACTCGGGGGCAGCCGCCTTTTTAGTAATAAATTGAAAGTTTTTTCAGATAAAGACCTCAGGGTCTTAAAAAAGTTCATACATTTGTACCCGATATGTGGATAAATTTGTACTGATTGCAACCACGGAAAAAAATGCTAAAACGATCCGATTTATTTCTTGCTTTTCGATCAATTATTCCA
>JACMKG010000033.1 GCA_014380255.1 Prolixibacteraceae bacterium
GATCAGTATCTCGTATTTCAAATGGTTCCAGAACTGGTAGCGTACCGATGGATGGTTGCCTATATCGGGCACAGGAAGCTTATTTCCTCCCAAATCATCGTCTTTAAAAAGCAGGTTGGTTTCCAATGCCTTTTCAAATGCAGGCAATGCGCTTACGTTTGTAAAGCCTGCCTTTCTAAAAACCAATACAGCCCGGCGCATATGTTCAGGGGAGGTAATCAGCAGGATGGATTTGTCGGTAAGCTTTTCAGCATTTAATTGTTGAAGATAAAGAGCCTGAGAGCGGGTATTGGTGCCCAAAGCTTCAAATTCGATCCTTCGTGAATCAATTCCTTTGCTTGTTAATTCCTCAGCCACTAAACGCGCGGTGCAAGCTGGATCAGCCAGATCTCCCGGGATAGAAATGACAATCTTACTTTGCGTCGATTCATTGGCTGCCCTGAATACATAATAAGCACGCATCAGGTTCGATTCACTGGGCATGCCGCCCCCGCCAAGAAGGATAATATAGTGTGGTTTACCCGTAATCTTCGATTGGCTGGTTCCTAGCCAATAATATCCCCAGAAGGGTAGCGTAGTAAAACTCAGTATCAGCATCAGCAAAAACAAAATCCCTAGTCCGGTAAGCATTGTCCTAAATACTTTCCAAAGGCGATATGTTAAGCTTTGCCTGGCCATGCCCTGTTGATTGGTAAATACCTAAAGTTACATAAAATTCTACTACCAGAAAATGGTAAATGTTGAATGGTTGAGGGAATGTTGAATGGTTAATTGTTTCGGTTCAATCATCAAACATGTGTAGTTAGTTTTAAATTAAAGGACTGATGGACCGATGGACTGAAGGACTGATGGATTGATGGACTGTTTATCCGCCTTTACGTAAAGAACCGGCAGATTGGACATTGCATACGGATCACTGATCACTTTTTCATACCTTTGCCTTTACCTTCCCAACATTTTCCCTTGATCCGTTTTTGGTTCATGCCTTTCTTTTTGTTCTGGCAATGAAATTCCATAACCCAAAGGTCTATATTAACTCTATGTCAGGTCTATACAGGGGCTAACTTTATTTTCAAAATTATAGACCCAACATAGGCCTAATATAGAGTTAATATAGAGTTTGTGGCAATGGCGGGTTATTTTCTAAAAGGAATCCCGTGAAGGGCTTTTGTCTGATTCATCCTTATTATTCACTGCTTTTTGTACCTGATCCCAAACCATGCCCCTTGCCCCCTGCTCCATGCCAGTTATTACATAGCCTTCCCCAGCAATTTCGCTTGATCAATTGTATCCCGTTTTCATATTCGAAGTTCCATTCATTGCCGTTGGTTTTAACCATCGGATGGTAGGGAATGGTAAATGTTGGGTGGTCTTCTAGTGCGGCAATGTTGTTAGAGTCCTGGGAGTCTTTAGAGTTCATAGGAACTGGCGAATGAATGAATGGTCATGAAAAGAGCCACAAGTTTCACCATTCAACGTTCACTATTTAATGCAAGTTGCCAGTTAAATGGAATTGCTCACAAAACCAGCAAGTTTGAATATAAAAAGGCAAAGAAAAGCTTCGATCAAAGACCTTGAACCATTATATAAGCAAGGTTTGCCCCGAATACCCGGGGCCAGTAGCTGGCAACCAATAGCCAGTAGCTGGCAACTTGAATGATTTAATACTTCCTCCCCTAAACGCTGTTCATGGCATCAACCGGATCAAGCCGGGCTGCCGACATGGCCGGGATGAAACCTGCCAGTACTCCAATCACCCCCGAGATGGTTAATCCAAGAACGATGTTTGCAACTGTCATGGCAATGGACATGTCTGCCACGTAGCTAAAGATGGTGGTGACAATAAATATAAGGAAGAGCCCGAGTATTCCGCCTACCATCGACAGAACCACGGCCTCAAAGATAAACTGAAGCAGAATAAAATATCGTTTGGCGCCCAAGGCCTTTTGTATGCCGATAATCTTGGTACGTTCTTTTACTGAAACGAACATGATGTTTGCAATTCCGAAACCTCCTACCAAAATACTGAAGCCTCCGATAATCCATCCGGCGAAGTTAAATACTTTAAAAAAGGTATCGAATTGTTTGGATACAACACTTACTTCATTGATGGCAAAATCGTTTTCTTCCATGGGTTTCAATCGATGCAGTGACCGCATGATGCCTTCAATCTCGGCCACAAATTCATCATGATCGGCATCCGGCTTAGCCTTCACATTGATGGTCTGCCCCTGATCCTTGTCGCGCACATCGACCATGTTCATGGCATACACCACCGGGATATGAATCCGCTTGTCCATGCTGGTTCCGAACATGTCGGTTCCTTTCTTGGTATATACCCCAACCACCAGAAAACGGTAACCCTGGAACTTGATGGTCTTGCCAACCGGGTTTACGTTATCAAAGAGCTTGGAGGCAATTTCACTTCCAAGGATGGCAATGTTGGCGCCTGAATTGGATTCCGATTCGGTAAAATAGCGCCCGTTTTCAATCTCCAGGTTCCAGTTATTGATCAGTCCATGGGTGGTGGCAAGCACTTCGGTATTTTCGGCTTTGCTGTTTTCATACTGCACCGTGCGGTTAAATCCAAAAAAGTAAACAGCATCCTGGATATTCTTCGAGCGGCGGGCCAGATCTTCACCTTCCTCCATAGTAGGTACCGGGCGGTTCAGGTACTTCCACCAAGGGTATTCTGATTCACCTTCAGGAGGTGTCCATGGCCATTTTTGGATGTAAACCATGTCGCTGCCCAACGAGTTAAGACTGTTACGGATGTATTTCTCCAGGGAATCGATGACCGTGAAAACCGAAATAATGGCAAATATGCCAATGGTAATTCCCAGCAGCGACAGAAATGTCCTTAGCTTGTTTCCGCGAAGCGAGCCAAAGGCAAATGAAAAACTTTCAAGAATCAACCGGATAATCAGCATATACTCTTCTTTGAAAAATAAAGATACAATACGGTATCTGAAAAATTAGTTACAATTTTCTGAAATGATTACACATCGGGGTGAAATTTTATTTAGAAGGGAGAAGTAAAAAGGCAAAAGTAAAAAGGCAAAAGTAAAAAGGCAAAAGTAAAAAGTAAAAAGGCAAAAGTGAAAAAGCAGAGGGGCGAGGGCTTTTAAATCTGAAATCGTTAATCAAAAATCAAAAATAAGGAATAAGGAATCAGAAATAAGGAAGTGGAAAACACGAGGGGGCGTTGATCCAACGGGGTCGATAAGTTAGCCTGCAGAAGCCCGTAAGGCCACGATACATCGTGGCCACTAAAATCATGAATAAGAAAGTGAAAGCCATCCTTGCTCCATGCCTCATGCTCCCTGCATTTAATTTTTCCTCGCTATACCAACTTTCATCGCCATCCGTTAAAGCATTAGCAATTTGACACAAAAGTGAACGGGTTAATTATTTTTCAGAATAAAGTGTTACTATAAATTTAATTAACCATTTTTGCATTAAAGAGAATCAAGGTGTTTTATTATCTTTGTGCCCAAATTACAAAAGGATTATAGATGAAGGACTTAAAAAAAATTAAATCTGCTTTAATTTCAGTGTATCACAAAGATAATTTGGACCAGATCATTAAAAGGCTGGAAGAATTAAATGTAACGATCTATTCAACGGGAGGTACACAATCATTTATCGAAGAATTAGGAACGCCTGTAATTCCAGTGGAAGACCTGACCAGTTATCCTTCCATTTTAGGCGGACGTGTTAAAACCCTTCATCCCAAAGTATTTGGTGGAATCCTCAACCGCAGAGAACACACCGGTGATCAACAGCAAATTGCACAGTATGAAATTCCTGAGATAGACCTCGTTATTGTAGATTTGTATCCTTTCGAGGAAACAGTTGCTTCAGGTGCTTCCCAGGAAGACATTATTGAAAAAATAGATATTGGCGGTATTTCACTCATTCGTGCTGCTGCCAAGAACTTCAACGACGTGGTCATTGTATCCTCGCGTGATCAGTACGAGACGTTGTTTACCCTGCTCAATGAAAACGAAGGAGCTACCACCCTTGAAAACAGAAAAGAGTTTGCAAGGCTGGCATTTGCTACTTCTTCGCATTACGACAGTGCCATTTTCAACTATTTCAACCAGGAAAAAGCTGAAGAAGCGCGTATCAGCGTAAATAAAGGCCATGTGCTGCGTTACGGGGAAAATCCACACCAAGCTGCTACATTCTTTAAATTCAACAATACCAATTCAGACGTTACCTTGGCCAATGCCCAGGTATTGCAAGGCAAGGCTCTTTCATACAACAATATGCTCGATGCGGATGCTGCCTGGAAATCGGCCTCAGATGCTTATCATTCAGTAACGCATATCAATGGGAAAGTAGCCGTTTCGGTAGTGAAACACCTGAACCCTTGTGGACTGGCTGTTACGGGCAATATTCAAAAATCGCTTGAACTGGCATGGGCCGGAGATCCGGTAAGTGCTTACGGCGGTATCGTATGTTTTACCGGTGAGGTAAACCAGACGATTGCCGAATGGTTTGACAAACGGTTTGTTGAAATACTCATTGCCACCGGTTATACTCCGGAAGCGCTGGAAGTGCTGAGCAAGAAGAAAAACCTTCGCGTATTGGCCACTCCCGTGAAACCTGAAATTGCCGGAGAAAAGCTTTACCGCTCCATCAGCGGTGGTTTGCTGATCCAGGATGAAGACGAAGGATTGGAAACAGAATTTAAGAATGTAACGAAAATACAATTCGACAGCAATAAAATGAATTTGTCGAAGTTTGGTATTACAGCCTGCAAGCATTTGA
>JACMKG010000268.1 GCA_014380255.1 Prolixibacteraceae bacterium
AACAACAATGGCTCAGGATAATAATCCTGAGCCATTGTTGTTTGTAACCTAATTTTTTAAGCTATTTGGGTAAGGGTACCGTAAAGTAAAAAGTGGATCCTACTCCGTGTTCAGTTTCCATTCCTACATTTCCTCCCAGCAATTCAACCAATGCCTTGGAGATGGCAAGTCCTAATCCGTTTCCACCATATTTCTTTGAATAAGCTGATTCAACCTGGCGAAAGCGTTCAAATATTTTTTCCTGGTATTGGGGCGGGATGCCTATACCTGTATCTTTGACCCGTATTTGAACAAAATCACCGAGTCTTTGAATGCTTAATTCAATAAATCCTTTCTCGGTAAACTTAATAGCATTCCCAACAAAATTAATAAGGATTTGCCTAAGCTTATTTTCATCACTCTCGATGTATATTTCTTCCTGATCATTCAATGGGTTTATTCTTAATTCCAGCCCTTTTTCAATTGCTTTGAAAAGGTATTCCCTTTGAATATCTATAATTAGCTGATTGATTGATAACCTTCTTCTATCAATTTTAACCTCACCGGCTTCAATTTTAGAAAGATCCATTATATCGCTGATGATGCAAAGCAGTTTATTGCCGCTGTTATTAATGATACGGGCAAAATGAAACAACTGGTCATGATCAAAATCACTGTCAGTCATCAACTCTGAAAAACCGATAATGCTGTTTAGCGGTGTACGTATTTCATGGCTCATATTGGCCAGAAAAGCTGTTTTTAAAAGATCACTCTCTATGGCTTTCTCTTTGGCCTGAATTAAATCGTTTATAATCTGCTGCTTTTCTGATACGTCGTTCTGTATCAGAATAAAATTGCTTATTGTGCCATCCAGATTTTTAACGGCCGATATGCTGGCTTCTTCCTGAAAAGTAGTATAGTCTTTTCGGCGGTTCATCACTTTTCCTTCCCAGATCCCTCCACTTTTCAACACTTCACAAAGTTCGGAGTACTGCTCCTCGGGAAGATGTCCAGGATTAAAAATTCGTGGATTCTTACCCAATACTTCTGTAGGCTTATATTGAGTCAATTCAGTAAACTTATTGTTTGTAAACTCAATTTTACCTTCAGCATTGGTAATTATTATCGATGAAGGCCCTTGCTCAATCGCTTTTCTGAGTTTATGGATTTCTTTTTCTGCTTTTATGCGCTCTGAAATATCCCGGATGTTGCATTGTACCACTTTCTGCCCATCGACCGTGTAAGTGTTATTGGTAAACTCAACATTTATCAGTTTCCCGTTTTTGGTAACCAACAGAATATTATCAAAACGTACATATCCTTTGCTCTGCAATTCCTCGGAAAGAGCCATTGCATCATCGGCATTTTTAAAGATGCCTATTTCCCAGAACTTTTTATCGATTAACTCCTCGTAAGTATAATCAAGCAGTTTGCATAAAAAAGGATTAATATCAATGATATGGCTGGTATCAGCATCAAAAATGATTATTCCATCTTTAGCCGATTCAAACAACATTCGATAGCGTTCCTCGGAGGCTTTTATCTGCTCTTCATTTTTTTTGCGTTTGGTAATGTCGGTACTTTGCAGTACCACATGGCTTACCTGACCTTGCTCATCCAAAATGGGAAACAACCAAAAATGAACCCATTGCTTCCGTTTTTCAGCTACCTTGATATTCAAGGCATCTGCTGTAAGGCCTATGTCAAAAAGTATGTCATATTCTGCTGTCGTGCCTTCGCGGAACACTTTCTCAATGCCGGGAATAAAACCTTCCCTGAGTAAAGTTTCATCTTTGAAAATATTATATTTCTTTCCTTCAATGTCCTCTGCTTTAACGCCGAATAATTCACTTAATTTCGGATTGATTCTTTCGCACCAACCGTCTTTATCCAGTATCTTGGTACTTATGGATGACTGAGAGAATAGCTGTTCATAGAAGTGATTTTGCTTCAGTATTTTGTCTTCCGCACGTTTCTGTTGCCCGGTATTGACTGCTGTGACTATACATTTATCCTCAGAGGATACAATACCTTCTACATATACATAAATTGAAACAGAAGGATTACTTTTAGGCACAAACGTTAATTCACAAGTTTCCTTTTTCTTGCCATTAAATGCCTTTTGTAAGAAATTATTGAATACGGCTATCGATTCCTCGGCAATATAGGTCTGAATACTTTTATTTCTCAACAACAACCGGTCCTCGCCCAACATGTCTGCGCCGCTCTTGTTAATCTGCGTGATAGTCCCATTACTCTTTAATGCGAAATATCCCACCGGTGAAAAGTCAAATAAGGCAACAGCTACATCCGATTGTATCAATGCCTTACGTAATTCCTCATTTTGCAATTCAAGCTCAATTTTAGTCATCTTCAGCTCTTTATTGATCCGCAGGATGTCGGCTTCACTTGTTTGTTGCAAAGAATTGTTTTTTGAAGGTATAGTAATTTCCAATATTTTATTTTTTAATTGTTCTTCAACCCTCTTTTGTAGAAAAAGAGAATCCGCTAAATCTTTTTTTTCTTTTGTCATGCTCTAATCGTATGAAAATATATTTCATTTTTCACAATGAAATAAACCTTCTTTTTTTAAGCTTATTGTTCTTCACTTTAAAAAGAAATCTTTTATTTCCACCTCTGGCAGTGCCTCCTCAATACTTTAACCAAGGCTTCTAGTAACTTAAGAAGAATATACTCATACAGAATAGTTCTCCTAATAGTTTCAAATTCTTAAAGTTTTATTTTATCAATCTGCAATTATACACTTTTCATTTTATTCATTCTCCGTTTTAATGTTTTTTAATGATTTCACCTCCAGGGCTATTATTTTCTTATCTGAACAGCCTATCTTAGCTATTCTGCTTGAAAAAAGTTTATTTTTGTTCAAAAATTTAAATCATGATACAACGAATTCAGACTGTATATTTAATCATTTCAGCCATTTTACTTGGCTTACTCTTTTTAATCCCGTTTGCTGAAATAGCAAAAGAAGGAATGGTTTATTTATTTGATTTCAGGGGGATCACTCTTGATGGTTCTCTTAGAGAAAATGGATTTTCCATATCGATACTCATTGGTATTATCATTGCCCTGCATGGAGTCGCTATTCTTAGCTTTAAAAACCGCATCAGGCAAATCCGCCTTCTGGTGTTATCAATATTGCTTATGCTGGGCTTGTTTGGGATGTTTTTCTTCTTTACCTATTATTCCTTCGACAATGCGCAGATCAGTTTTAAAATAAGCATCGTGTTTCCTGTTGTAGCTATGATTCTAGATTATCTGGCCATACGCGCTATCGGTAAGGATGAAGCTCTTATTAGATCTATCGATCGGATCAGGTAACAGTTTCACGAACTATAAAAATAAAAAGAATGGATTGTTGATTTTATCAGATTAAATCAACAATACATTCTTTTTATTTTCTGAAATACTGAATGCGGATTTCTATGGGTGAATCTGCATTCTAACTATTCTATTCAAATTACTGGCTTTAGCATCCGGTCCCGAATTACTCGCATTGGCGTTAACTTCGTATGATTTTAGTTCGTAAGGTGCTTTAAATCGAGTAATTCGATATTAAAGTCACACAG
>JACMKG010000034.1 GCA_014380255.1 Prolixibacteraceae bacterium
CCTGAGAAGAATTCATCCAGATTGCTTAGAATCACTCTTTCGTTGTTGGCATCCAGGGCATTGGTGGCCTCGTCAAAGAAGATGAATTCAGGATTCTTGTAAATGGCCCGGGCGATCAGTATGCGCTGCTTCTGCCCCTGGCTAAGGCCCACGCCTTCAGGTCCGATGATTGTATTGTAACTTAAAGGCAGCCCTTCAATGAATTCCCTGATGTTGGCCATCCGTACGGCATAGTTAAGTCGTGCCTTATCAATTTCCTCGTCCCCAACGGCTATGTTGACAGCAATGGTATCCGAAAAGATAAAGCCATCCTGCATCACGGCACCGCATTTACTGCGCCACCAGTGAGGCCGGTAATTCGACAGGTCAGTCTCCCCTATTCGGATATTGCCCGATGTGGGTGGATAGAATCCAAGCAGCAGTTTTACTAAAGTGGTTTTCCCGCTTCCGCTGGTGCCCACGATGGCCGTTACTTTGCCCTGCGGGATGACCAAATTAAGATGATCTAGTACCTTGGGTGAATGAGGCCCTTCATATTGAAAAACCAGGTTACTGATATTGATATCCGCCGAAGAGGGCAGATAATCCAGCTTGCCGAATTGATTTTCCTCCTCATCACTGTGGACATGTATTTCACTCAGGCGCTCGATACTGATCTTTGCATCCTGCGAAACCTGCACAAACTCGATCATCTGGTCCAGCGGACTGTTCATCTGCCCGATGATATACTGAACGGCCAGCATCATCCCCAGGGTCATATCTCCATGCACCACGGCTGTAGCGGCAAGTACGGTGATCACAATATTTTTTGTTTCATTGATAAAGACCGATCCGGCCTGCTGGTATTGCTGAAGGGAAAGACTCCCGATATTTACCTTGAACAGGCGGGCCTGGATACGCTCCCACTCCCACCGCTTTTGTCGCTCATAATTGTTCAGCTTGATTTCCTGCATCCCGTTGATCAGCTGAATCAGCTTGCTTTGATTATCCGAAAGCTCGGAAAATCGTTTAAAATCCAACTCACGCCTTCTTTTCAGAAACAGGAAGATCCATCCGATATACAAGGCCGAGCCCAGCAAAAAGACGCCAAATATCAGCCAGTTATAGATAGCTAGTACAATGCTGAAAATAACAATGTTGAATACCGAGAATATGACATTGATGGACTGTGAAGTCAGGAAACGCTCTATGCGGCGATGGTCGCCGATACGCTGCAGTAAATCGCCAATCATCTTGGTGTCGAAGAACCCGATGGGCAGCTTCATCAGCTTGATCAGGAAGTCAGAAATGATGCTTATATTCACCCGTGTGCTAATGTGAAGCAATATCCATGACCGGATAAAATCGACGGTCATACGGCTTATAAAGAGCATCATTTGGGCTACCAGTATCAGGTATATGAAGTTTATATCCTGGGTATTGATTCCCACATCTACGATGCTCTGGGTTAGGAATGGAAAGATGAGCTGAAGGATGCTTCCTGCCAGAAAACCCAGCACCAGCTGAACGATCAGCCTTCGGTGAGGCTTCAGGTATTTGAGCAAAAAGCGAAGATCACTTCTTTTGTGCTGTTCATCCTCCAGGTCAAAGAATGCAGGAGTAGGATCGAACATCAGGCAAATGCCTTTCTGCTCCCCTGCCCTGACCGTTGCCAGCCAGTGCTTTTTAAATTCGACCACCGTATATTGCACCAGTCCGAAAGCAGGATCGGCAATATATACCATTCCTTTGCGCACTTTATACACTACCACGAAATGCGCCTGGTCCCAGTGAACCACGCAGGGCTTGGGCACTTCAAACAGTTGCTCGATGGTAATGCGCGCCCCGATGGTGCGAAACCCGATGGCCTCGGCAGCATCGCTCAAACCCAACAGCGAAACCCCCTCACGCGAGATATGGGATAAGGTACGCAGTTTTTGAAGCGAATAAGTCTTTCCGTAAAAAGCGGCAATCATGCGAAGGCACGAAGGACCGCAGTCCATGGCATCGTATTGTTTAAAGAAGGGAAACTTAGGCATAGATAATCATAAATGCCCAAAAATAGCAGAATAATGTGAATAGGCACCATGAAAGATAAAAGTTATGAGAATAGGACATGAATCCTGAAAATCATCCTATGGAATCAGGAAAAAATATGGATTATTCATTCTTTTCCATATAATTGAATGATGCACAAAATGGATTATTTTCTCTAGTTTTGTCGTACTTGGTCTTATAGTCTATTGAAAATGGCAAAACTCAAACACGGTTTTAAAGGAGAAAGGTCCATCATCCTTCCTCCATTTGTGGTGGAAGAATTAAAAACAGAAATACTCAGTAAAGAACTATATATTACTGATTTAGGCTATTATCCACAGGCAAAGTTTCATTTTCGGGAAAGGACAAGCAAAGAATCCATGCAATATATTCTTATCTACTGTGTGGAAGGCGAAGGATGGTTCACTCTTTATAATCAGAAGCATACAGTCAGGCAATTTCAGTTTTTCATCCTGCCCAAAGGTCATGCCCACTCTTATGGAAGTAATGCCGATCGCCCATGGACCATTTACTGGCTTCATTTTGATGGTGAGCATGCCAGGTTATTTGCTGAAGGATTTGATAAACCCTCAGATGTTTCACCAAGCCTTAATTCCAGGATTGAAGAACGCATCGATCTTTTCGATGAGATCTTCAATACCTTGAGTAAAGGCTACAGTAAAAACAATTTGATTTATGTCACTACCAGCTTGTTTCATTTTTTGGGGTCCATCAAATTTCTGGGCGAATATCGTGAGAATGCCAGGACAACCGACAAAAATCAAAAAATAATTGATGTGGCAATTCATTACATGAGAGAAAACATTGAACGTAAAGTGACGCTTCAGGAAATGGCAGAACATGCAGGTTTATCCTCTTCCCGCTTTTCATTTTTGTTTCAGCAACAGACCGGTTATCCGCCCTTAAAATACCTTAACCAGCTTAAAATACAGAAGGCTTGCCATTACCTTGATTTTACGGACATGAAGGTAAATCAGATCAGTCCAAAGCTTGGATTTGAGGATGCATTCTATTTTACAAGGATATTTACAAAAATTATGGGATCCTCCCCCACTGATTACCGGGCCAAGAAGAAGGGGTAAATTTGAATATTTAGAGATGGTTATGCTGGTAAGAACAACACCTGATTGATTGAGCTCACCATCTTCTTGTATCCTATAAACCAGATCCTTATCCTCAAATATTATCTTTTAAGAAATATCTTTTAAGATGTCAGTTATCAGAAGACTCTACAAAAGATAGGCAATGGAGACCTAGCAGTTGAAGCTACTTTAACCTTTACCTCTAAGTACCCCAATTGTTATTCATTGTAAAAGATGCAAAATACAATACGATGCATCACAGGCTTAGCATCCGACTCTAATTATTTAACTGACTAAGGCCTAACCGTCCCATCCCAATCAAATTCAAACAACTTTTATAATTTCGTTGGGTCAGGTCCACATCCCATATCTGCAAATCAGGAAGTGAAACGGCAAAATAGTCCAGTTTGAATGAATCATTCAGATGGGACTCTCCAAAATGGATCAATTTTTCAAAACAGAGCTTAGCTCGCTCCATTTCTCCTAATTTTATTAAGGCCAGACCCTGATAGTAGATCGTCTCGGGTTGCTGATCATTGTAAAATATCGCGGGTGCCGGTTCCTGAAGTTTATCGGAGGCCTCCTGCCAATGTTGGATCGCTTTTTCTTTCATCCCCATTTCTGACAAGGCACAACCTAACCAGTATAAGATGGTATATTCCTGTGCACCGAATAATTTCCCCTCACCCAAATTCTCCGGGTAATATCGTGCTTTTGTAAGCAGGTCAACAGCCCGTTTAAACGCTTTTTCATGAATGGCCTTTTTAGCCATTTCTGTAAGGCTTAGTACATACTGCCCTGTTACCTTTCCCTCACCTCCTTCCCAGGGGTGAAACTTACGGGCCATTAATAAATCGTATGCTTTATCGTATTTTCCCAAAGAGTTTAACAAAGTAACCCGTTCCAAATACAAGTCATCCCGTTCATTCACCAGTGTCAGATGTTCTTCCAGAAAGTAAAGGCGCTTTGCCGGTTCATAATTCAACCGTTTATATAACTGATCCAGTTCCATCAAAACGCGTGAATCGGTGGTATCGAGTGAAAAGGCTATTTGAAGTTCATTGAGTGCCTTTTGGGCATCTTTGCGTTTATTGAAATAGGCAAGGGCCAGGTTACGGTGAGCAGTTGGAAAATAATCATCCAAAGTGATGGATTTTTCCCAGCATTCGATAGCCTGCTCATAGTTTTTGGCATTGTACCAAAAGTTACCAAGATAATAGGGTGCTTTGGCATCATTTGGATTATACTGCATGGCCCATTGAAGGGCAACAACAGCCTCTGTCTGGTGGGGAAAACAATAATCGGGTGCAGCAGCTTGAGCCTTGCTTAAAGTTACAAGGGCTAGTTTCATCTGGCCATTTTGCGCTTCCATCCATGCTTTGTAATAGAATGCCATAGGGTATACCTCTTTATACCCTTGCTCTTCTATACCAATATTAATAAATTCAATGGCTTCTGTAAATAAACCTGCTGCGGCATAATCCAGGGCAAACTCAATATAGTTGTGAACATTTCCCTGCATCAATGATTTCATCACAGAAAGCTGTTGGGGGTCATTCATTAATAAGTGTTTTTCAAAATAAAGGCTGAAATTAAAAGCATCAAAGGCCAGCGATTCTTCAATGAGGGAAAGGGCAGCCTTGTTTTTTCCTGATTTACGAAGTATACTTACCTTTAATTGTCTTGCTTTGTGATTATGCCAGTTGCGGATAAGCGAACGGTCAATTACCTCCAAAGCTTCGCTCCATTTACTCCATTTGGCTTCCAAGCATGCCAGTTGAAAATAGCCATTATCCATCCATGCAGCGTTCCAGACAGATTTGTAAAACATGTCATAGGCTTCCGAATCACGGCCTTGGAATCTTAAAGTCAAACCTAGATTATAAATTGGCTCCCCATCAATGGGATTTGGATTTCTTTCGGTGATTGTTTCAATGGCTTTTCTAAAATAGTCTTCGGCCTTACAAAACTGTCCTCTTCTTAGATACCATAAACCTAGGGCATTGTTACACCTGCTATCTTTAGGATCACGCCTAATTGCCTCAAAGTAATAATCTACCGGGTTGTAGGTAGCATGGCGATATTGTTCCAAATGCAAGCCTGTCAGGTATAATTGATCATTGCTATCTATCTCCAAAGGAAGTTTGGCAGCTTTGGCTGATTCGGGTATTTCCCTATCCTTCCTGGGCTCAGGTTTCCAGTCTACCAGTACTTTCCCATCTGCTGATTGTATGGAAACTTCAAGGTATATGGGTTCGAATCCCAACCGGGATACCACTACTTTTTCATAAGAAGTTGCGGGATGAAAATCGAATGTATCTTCCAAAAGCGATTCTGTTCCCGCTTTCACAATCACTTTGCCAGCCGGATAAGAAGCCAAAGTATATGCTTTAATGGTTATTTTCCCATTTTCAACTTCCACATTTAGCATGGCTTCCTTCGTGGCATTTTTTATCACAAGCAGGTTCTGGAATCACTTCAGACAGGTATTTTGTCGCAGGAGCTTGTCTCGCGCTTCTACTACTATGTATCAGACCTCCCACTTGATACCTCTTCTAACCTCTCGGAGCGGCTCAAGGCCAGCGAGGGGATTCCCCCGCTGTACGCAATAAGTCGACAGATACTGAAAGGAATCCTGCGATAGTGCCTATTCCAGTCCATCGAGAAGAAACTGACTGAGCGCTCCGTAGGCGGTAAAACTTGGTATGGTTGGGTTTTCTTCCAAAATGCGCGCAGGCGCATGAAAGAAAGCTCCCCTGTCTGCTGTCTGTATCATGCTCAGATCGTTGTAGCTGTCGCCAGAAGCAAACACTTCAAAATTGAGACCTTGGTGAGCTTGTACTGCTTTCTTTTTTCCGTCTTCTTGCCGAAGGGCAAAGTCTTGGATAACTCCATCCGCGTCTATTACAAGACTATTGCAGAATAGAGTCGGCCACCCAAGTTTTTCCATCAGAGGCTGGGCAAACTCGACGAATGTATCAGACAGAAGAATGACTTGGCACCGAGAACGTAGTCCGTCCAAAAAAATACGCGCACCTTCCATGGGCTCCATGGTACCAATAACGGCCCGAATATCATGAATAGTCAACTTATTGTCTTTCAAAATTTGGATGCGGGCCTGCATCAGCTTGCGATAGTCAGGTTCGTCGCGGGTCGTCCGTTCAAGTTCTTTGATGCCGGTTTTATGGGCAACGTTTATCCAGATTTCTGGAAGAAGTACTCCTTCAACGTCCAGACAAATCAGTCTCATTTATTAGCTCCTGTTGGTTCTTAATTCCGATGCTTTGTGCACGGTTATAGCACGGGAATGCAGATAAACCCAAGCACAGGCCCCTCGTTTCGTTGACAATACCGCAGACACGCTCTACGATGCTTCAATAATCCAATCAGAAATTCGGACCAACGGAGGTCACCCATGCAAAAGTTATTTGCAGTCATTGCTACGGTCTTGTGCCTTGTCGCGCTCGCCGTTTCCTGTAACCAGGCAAAAAGCGACAAGAGAATCATCGGCATTTCCCAGATTGTTTCTCACCCAGCACTCGATTCGGTGGTTCAGGGAATTCAAGATGAACTGGCTGCACAAAAAGTCGACGTAGCGTACGACATACAGAACGCAAATGGCGATCCAAACGCCGCGGCTTCGATAGCCAACAAATTCAAGTCCGACAAAGTAGCAGTGGCCGTAGGGGTGGCAACGCCAACCTCACAAGCTTTGGTAAAGGCATTTTCGGAAATCAAGTCTCCAGTGGTCTACAGCGCCGTGACCGACCCAGTCGATGCAGGCCTGGTCGCATCCCGTGACGTAGGCGGAGAGTATGTTACCGGCATTTCAGATCTGACTCCAATCCGCGAGCAGCTCTCATTTCTAATCAAGCTCGCGCCACACGTCAAAAAGGTCGGCATGGTATATAGCGGTGGCGAAGCAAATGCCGTCGTACTCAAAAACATTGCCGAATCTGCAGCCGCCGAATTGGGGTTGGAACTTATTTCTTCGTCCATCGTCACGAGTGCAGAAGTAAAATCTGCAGCCGAATCCATTGTCGACAAAGTAGACGCGTTTTACGTCAGTACCGACAATACAGTAGTTTCGGCACTCAACTCGCTGACCACGCTCGCAAAAGCCAAGAAGAAACCCGTTATGAGTGCGGACCCCAGTTCGTCTGAAAAGCTCGAGGTGCTTGCCGCATGGGGCTTCAATTACTACAAGATGGGACGTGCTACTGGTCGGCTCATCAAGTCTATTTTGGACGGAAAAAAGACGGCAGCCATTCCAACCCAGTACATGACGGATGCAAAAGACGTAGACATACTTATTAATAAAGACGTTGCAAAGGCACTTGGGATTACAATCCCTCAAGACGTACTTGATTCGGCAAGCATCATCATAGAGAACGAAGTAGCAACTAAAAAGGCATGATAGAAGGCATTTTTGTCGAGGGACTTCTCTACGGCATCATGGCTTTGGGGGTGTTCATTACCTTTCGGGTGCTGGATTTTCCGGACCTGACGGTCGATGGCTCATTTCCTTTTGGCGCCGCGCTTATGGCGGCGCTTGTCGTCGCCGAAGTTGACCCCTGGATTGCCCTTGTTGCTGCGTTTTTGGGAGGCGGGCTGGCGGGCTGCGTAACGGCCGCTATTCACACCTACCTTAAAGTTCCCAACCTCCTGGCCGGCATTCTAACGATGACCATCCTGTGGTCGATTAACATCCGTGTTCTTGGCAACCGTGCAAATGTAAGCCTGGCGCACCAGGACACAATTCTGGGAAGTGTTACCGACCTGCTTAAAAATATGAATATTTCGTCGGAATACTCTCTATTGTTCTTTTTTACGATAGTCGCCTTGGTTTTCAAACTGCTGCTTGATCTCTTTTTTCGGACCGACCTTGGCATGACACTCGGTGCGATGGGCAACAACCCGCAGATGGTAATTTCGACCGGGGTTAATCCAGCGACAATGAAATTTATTGGCCTTGGCCTCTCGAATGGACTGGTCGCGGTTGCGGGGGCATTTGCCTGCCAATTCCAGGGTTTTGCCGACGTCAATCTTGGTCAGGGAATTATTATCGCGGGCTTGGCATCAGTCATGATTGGCGAATTTGTACTTCGATCCAACCGCATCTGGATTCTGACCTTGCGAGTATTGGTTGGCTCCATCATTTTCCGCGGGCTCATGTATATTGCCCGCTATTATGGCTACGATATTGGGCTTTTGCCAACCGACCAGAGACTCATCACTGGCCTTCTGATTGTTGGTGCGCTCTATGGCGCTCAACTTAGTTCCAGGAAC
>JACMKG010000269.1 GCA_014380255.1 Prolixibacteraceae bacterium
AGACGTGCTGGTTTGGTTTGGCCATTCCTCTTACTTTCTTCAACTTGATGGCAAGAGGATACTGGTAGACCCGGTGTTCAGCGGCCATGCTTCTCCTTTTTCCTTTATGGTGAAGAGTTTTAAAGGAACTGATGTCTATACGGCTGAAGATATGCCCGAGATTGATTATCTGTTTATAACGCATGACCATTTCGACCACCTGGATTATGAAACCATCGGGAAGATAAAAGCCAGAGTAGGCAAGATTATAACCAGCCTTGGTACAGGCGCTCACCTGGAGCGGTGGGGATTTGATCGGGCAATGATCATTGAAAAAGACTGGTTTGAAAAGGCTGAGCTGGATTCAGGATTTATCATTACCGCTACTCCGGGCCGTCATTTCTCGGGAAGGGCCTTTAAAAGAAACCAGGCTAACTGGGCTGCTTTCGTATTGCAGACTCCCACCAAAAAGATCTTCATAGGTGGCGATTCGGGGTATGATGCCCATTTTGCCCAAATAGGAGAGGAGCATGGCCCCTTCGACCTGGCTTTGCTCGAATGCGGGCAGTACAATTATGCATGGCGCTATATTCACATGATGCCTGAGCAAACCGTTCAGGCTTCCATTGATTTGAAAGCCCGGACAATGATGGCTGTCCATTGGGGTAAATTTGCCCTGGCCCTGCATGCCTGGGATGAACCCATTGAAAGGGTTACCAAAGAAGCTCACCGCTTAAAAGTGCCCATCATCCATCCGATGATAGGCCAAAAAGTCAACCTGGATGCTACTACCGAGACTGCTGAATGGTGGAAGGGGATTGAGTAAGAGATTCTGAGTGACAAAGTAACCATCCAATCATTTCTATATCAAATGGGATAAATTAGTACCTTTTCGTTTTAAAAAATTGAAATTTTAAGGTCAATAATTTATTCAAATTAGCAACATATTTTTGATTGACCGTTTCAAAGAATCCGCTTATTGCCTTATGAAATTTCGCTGGCGATCCATAATATTTCGCATACAGGATTTTTCTCTTTGTGCTCATGTGATATAGTTGATGAAAAACATTCAGATCAGAAATGTTATGTACATTTTCTTATAAATCTTTCAACTTTTGAAATGATAAGTGATCCCCTTTGACTGTTTTATTCCTATCCTAATATTATATTTACCAATAGTTTATTGTTTAATGAGTAGGGAGAATTTGTGTAACATTTTTTGAAAATCATGTAACTGGCCTTATTTAGAATGTGTCTAAATTAGATACATTAATATTCACCCGTTAGAGAACTTATTCATAATGAGGGTGAAACATCCATTTATTTATATAAATTTAAAAATAAAGATTATGGAAGAAACAAAATTGAATTCTGAACTGGGAGTATTTAACAAACCCATGGGACGGTTAAGTTTTCTCAAATATACTGGGGCTACAGCCGCTGCAACGGGATTAATGATGGTAGGTTGCAAAGATATTTTGGACGAGGTAATTGTTCCTCCAGGACAATCAATGGCTGTAAAATTAGGTAGTGGTGATATAGGTGTATTGAATTACGCATATGCACTTGAACAATTGGAAGCTGCATTTTATATTCAAATTGTTAAAACGCCCTATAGGGGAATAACTGACGAAGAAAAGCAAATTATGTCTGATTTGAAAGCCCATGAAGTAATACACAGGGATTTTCTCAAAGCCGCGTTAGGTAGTAAAGCTATTAAAGGCTTAACTGTTAATTTCTCTTCAATTAATTTCTCAAGTCGTGATAGTGTTCTTAATACGGCCAAGGCTTTCGAAGATTTAGGTGTATCAGCATATAATGGTGCGGGCAAATTAATTGTAGATGCCAATTACTTATTGCTTGCTGGTAAAATCGTTTCGGTGGAAGCCAGACATGCTGCTGCAATCCGTGATCTGTTAAATCCAAAATCTGCAGATTTTGCAGGTGATGATGTGGTGAGTGTGGATAAAGGATTAGATGGTGCTAAAACACCTGCTGAGGTTCTTAAAATAGCAGGAAAATACATTAAGGACAAAATTGACGCAAGCCAGTTACCAACAAGTTAAACTCTAAAAAAAACAAAACATGAATATATACAGTATATTAGAAAAAATAGGTGAATTAAATACGGAAAGTTCACCAAAAACAAGACGCGAATCATTATTTGGTCTTGGATCAGTTGGAAAAAGCATCGCTATGGCCGCAGTGCCAGCCTCGATTCTGGCATCCATGCCGGTTATGGGCCAGACAGGCAACACAAAATCCATTACGGATGTACTCAATTTTGCCTTAACACTTGAATACCTCGAGTATGAATTTTATGACATGGGGGTGAAATCAACTGTTATTCCCAGTGCAGACAAAGCCATATTTGAACAAATAAGGAAGCATGAAGATGCACACGTTAAATTTTTAACGGCTACGATTAATGCATTGGGCGGAACTCCGGTTACTAAACCCACCTTTGATTTTACAGCCAAAGGTGCATTTGATCCTTTTAAGGTTTATGCACAATTTCTTGCTTTATCACAAGCATTTGAAGATACCGGAGTGCGCGCTTATAAAGGACAAGCCGGTAATCTAATCAGCAACAATGATGTGCTTACAGCAGCATTACAGATTCACTCTGTTGAAGCTCGTCATGCATCAGAAGTGAGAAGATTACGCATGAAAAATGGTGACGATCCAAATAATAAAGGATG
>JACMKG010000270.1 GCA_014380255.1 Prolixibacteraceae bacterium
GCATAATCAAACAGATATTGAAAGTGTAAAAAGGGCTGTGCGTGCCATTGAAATTGAGGAATATTATCTGACCCATCCTGAAATTGATACCCGGATGCCAGATATCCGAAGCCTGGTGGTAGGAGTTAAGTTTGACCGTCTTTCGCGCCGTAAGCGGATTACCAGCCGGCTAAAGCAGCGTCTCAAGGAAGGTATGCTTGACGAGGTGCAGCGCCTTTTGGAAAGCGGTTTAACTCCTGAGCAACTTACCTATTATGGCTTGGAATACAAGTATATGACCCTTCACCTGACTGGTAAATTGACTTATCAGGAGATGTTTGATGGCTTAAATGTAGCCATTCACCAATTTGCCAAGCGACAAATGACTTGGTTTCGCCGCATGGAAAAGCAGGGAACTCATATTCATTGGCTGGATGGTTATATGCCCATGGAAGAAAAGATAGAGAAGATAATGGAATGGTATTCAAGCTAGATTTGGATATAGATAATTGAATGCTTACCTTTGACGTTAGTAATGCCTAGCGTAATTATTTCTAATGATTAAAAAATTTGGCGACAAAGAAACTGAACTGATTTGGCTTGGAATACGTTCCAGGAAATTGCCAAATGAGATACAGGATGTTGCACGAAGGAAGCTTAGAATGATTAATAGCTCATTAGATATTAACGATTTAAGAATTCCTCCTGCAAATCATTTAGAAAAATTAAAAGGTGAGCTGTCTGATTATTACAGTATTCGCATCAATCTTCAATGGAGAATTATTTTTACCTGGAAGAATAATGATGCTTATGATGTTAGAATAATCGACTATCATTAATTGAAGACATTTAACAATGCCTGCAAATGGAAAAGTTAAAGAATATCCATCCAGGGGAGATTTTGAATGAGGAATTTTTGATTCCTCTGGGAATATCTGCCTATCGGTTAGCCAAAGAAACCTTTATCCCTCAAACCAGAGTCAGTGAAATACTAAAAAAGAATAGGAAAATTACCGCTGACACTGCCCTTCGTTTATCCAGATATTTTAGCAATAGCCCTAATTTCTGGCTTGGATTACAAATGGACTATGACCTGGAAGAAGAAGCCATACAAAAGGAAAAAGAACTGAATGAAATTAAGCCCATGAAGGGAACTGCAGCCTAACAGATTTGTCTGTCGTAGGTAATCCTCCTATTTCCTGCGTTCTCTCCAGCCAATTCTCATCACGCATAGATCAGCCTTATCCGATTCGCGTACCAGACTGTTTAAATACTCATGTTCTGATAGTTGGGTGTTTGTCACTGCTATTGAATCGCCTGCCTGCCCTTCCTTGAGGTAGTTTACTTCCAGTTCGGCAGGCTCATGGTTGTTCAAATAGTCAATCCCAAAATCATCCAGCACGCGCTCCACATATTTAACACTGTTGAAATGCTGATTGATATCCAGATCAGAAAATAGTACGGGATAGAAAACCATATTCTCAGGATGAACTCCAGGCTTAATCCTCTTTGGGTTGCGACAGGCATTGTTGTCTATTCTCTTCGGGAAAGTGCTTCTGTATTCACTCAGTCTGAATATTTTATGGCTTTCCATGTCAAGGATCAGCCATGCAGAGCTGGCTTTAAGCAATACGTTTCCTTTTTCATTTTCTACAATGTATTCACGGTAAGCATACATCCCGTCAGTTCCTGCCGACCAGGTGCTCAGGGTAATCTCATCCTGCCATGACGGGTATTTTTCCACCTGGAAATACATTCTGGAAAGCACCCAAAACAGGTTGTTGTTCTTTAAACTATCGTATCCCCAATCCATAACCTGGGCATGAGCCCACGCTGCTTCAATAAGAATATTAAAAAGAGAGCCAATGGATGCCTTGCCGTATTGATTGGTCTGATAGGACTTAATCGAGATCTTTTCCTGGTATTTCTCCATTTTTGATGGATTATATTAAACCTTTGTGCAAATGTATTGTTGCGTTTTGAAAAATCAATCGAAATAATGACTTTTGCATAAATTTTTATAATAGATGAAGAAAATAATTGTAAAAACACCTGAGCAGATTGAAGGAATCAGGAAGAGTAGCAAGCTGGCAGGACAAACGCTTGAATACATTGCCGAATTTGTGAAGGAAGGTGTTTCAACTGAATTCTTGAACGCGAAGATAGATGAATATATTCGCCAAAATGGTGCTATTCCTGCAACGCTGGGATACAGTGGGTATCCCAAATCATGCTGTATTTCATTAAATGAGATAGTATGCCATGGAATCCCCTCGGAAGATGTAATCTTGATGAATGGTGATATCCTTAATATAGATGTAACTACCATCTTGAATGGTTATTATGGCGATACCAGTAAAATGTTTACCGTAGGTGAGGTATCACCTCTTGCCATCGATCTGATTGATGTTACCAGGCATGGCCTTGCGCTGGGAATTCAGCAGGTGAAGCCAGGAAATCAGTTTGGCAATATAGGGCATGCCATCAGCAAATACGTTAAATCACAAGGATACAGTGTGGTTTATGAATATTGCGGACATGGTGTGGGCGTAGATTTCCATGAAGAACCACAGGTAGATCATACTTCACGTCGCAATACCGGCTCTGTTATGCAGGCAGGTATGATTTTTACCATTGAGCCCATGATTAATGAAGGCAGGCCGGGCACGGTAGTTGATAAAAATGATAAATGGACCGCCCGTACAATCGATAATAAGCTGTCTGCTCAGTTTGAACATACCATTCTAGTTACTAGTACTGGATATGAGGTTCTTACAGATGTGACTGGGGAATATTAAAGTCAAAAGTCAAAAGTAAAAGGATCAGTTTGTCAAACCGAAGCATTCTTTTTCTTTCTAATTCTTTGATTTGATAGTGGATATTCTTTCTGATTTTTAAACTTGAATGTTCTATACGGACTTACGTTAACAATAGAGCTTTCTGCTATTGGTCCTTGTTCAGGGATATTAAGTAAACACGTAAGGAATTACAAACAACAATGGCTCAGGATAATAATCCTGAGCCATTGTTGTTTGTAAACTAATTTTTTAAGCTATTTGGGTAAGGGTACCGTAAAGTAAAAAGTGGATCCTACTCCGTGTTCAGTTTCCATTCCTACATTTCCTCCCAGCAATTCAACCAATGCTTTAGAGATGGCAAGTCCTAATCCGTTTCCACCATATTTCTTTGAATAAGCTGATTCAACCTGGCGAAAGCGTTCAAATATTTTTTCCTGGTATTGGGGCGGGATGCCTATAC
>JACMKG010000271.1 GCA_014380255.1 Prolixibacteraceae bacterium
GCAGTTATGGACAGGTGGAAGCTGAAAACTGGAATACGCCCAAGCTTATTGGCAAGAGATACAATGCCCCCGTATATTACAGAGGGCCTCTCTATCTCCATACGGATTCTGAATGGAGCAACGGAACGGTCTATCTTTCAAACGGGGATTCAGTAGCCAACCTGTTCCTTAAATACAACCGCTTGCAGGATGAGTTGATTTATTATAATCAGAAAAATGCAACATCAATAACGCTGGATAAGAAACAAGTATCCGGGTTTGTGCTAAGCGTTGGATTGCAAAGGGTTCATTTCAAAAAGATCTCCCATACCCGTTCATCGACCCGATCAGGCTACTATGAAGTATTGTATAAGGGAAACACAAACGTTCTGGCGCGCAGGGGATCAGAATTAAAGATTTGTCCTTCCTACATGAGTAATTCCGGAATTAAGAAAGACAGGCAATATGTGATCAGCGACCGATACCTTATAGCAGGCAAGGAAAATGAGTTGCTACCCATCAGGCTGAAACGGAAATCACTGCTTCTGAAGTTTGGAGAGGATAAAAAGAAAGAAGTTAGCAGAATTATCCGCAGGAATAACTTATCCATGAAGGATGAAGTATCGTTGATCAAGGCCTGGAAAGTGCTGGAAGCTGAAGGATTGAAGGTGGTGTTTTAAAGGGTTGAAGGGTTAAATGGTTGAAGGGTTAAATGGTTGATCGAGGGGTACTGGTATATTTTCTTATTCCTTGTTTCTTTTTTTCCTTCTTCTTGTTAAGGACTATAAAGAATTTAAGGCCCCTGAGTGCTTACTAATTTGGATATTGATTATTCGTTATTGGATATTCTTTTCTAGGTGTTCTATGAGCCTATGTGTTCTTTTTCTTTCCTAAGCATTAAAAACAAAGAGCAAGACTTTGGGGTCTTGCTCTTTGTTTTTAATGCTGATTAATATTCATCTTCATTAAAAAAGAAATCATCTTTGCTTGGGTAATCTGGCCAAATGTCCTCGATACTTTCATAGATTTCCCCTTCATCTTCAATTTCCTGTAAATTTTCGATTACTTCAAGTGGGGCACCGCTACGAATTGCGAAATCAATCAATTCATCTTTGCTGGCTGGCCAGGGTGCATCCTCTAATTTAGATGCTAATTCAAGTGTCCAGTACATATCTTTTGAAATTAGGTGGTTTTATGTTTTTTAAACTCTTGCGAATATAACAAAAAAAAGAACTCTGCAAACAAATCTTTTATATATTAATCATTCTCAGGAAACCATAGTATTTCCGGGGCTTTCAGTTCCATAGAGACCTTTCTTGAGAGTATAAACAGGTAATCCGACAACCGGTTGATATACTTTATCAGGATAGGATCCACTTCTGCTTTCTCGGAAAGTTCGACAATTCGACGTTCAGCCCTGCGGCAGACGGTACGGGCTACATGACAAAAGGCTGAAGCCTGGGATCCTCCGGGTAGAATAAAATTATTCAGTGGTGGCAGTACGTCGACCATACGATCCATCTCATTTTCAAGCATCACTATATCTTCCTCACGGCAAGGAACCTGTTTCTTGATCAGTTCATTGGTTCCTTCGGTAGCCAGATTAGCTCCGATGACAAAAAGCTTGTTTTGAATTTTCTCGAGCGATAAATCTGTCGCATCATCCTGGAAGATGGATCTTATCAGCCCGATGTATGAATTTAGCTCATCCACTGTTCCATAGGCCTCAAGGCGTATATTGTATTTCTTAACACGTGAACCACCTATAAGACCGGTAGTTCCATTATCGCCTGTACGGGTATATATCTTCATAAAATGAAAGGTTAAAAGGGTTGAAAACGTTGAAAGGGTTGAAAACGTTAAAAGGGTTAAAAGGGTTAAAAGGGTTAAGCTCTTCTCAAAGCATCCAGCCATCTAACCTTCTAGCCATTTAACCATCCAACCATTTAACCATCTAACATTCATCATTCAACATTCATCATTCAACATTCATCATTTTCTTTAGTATACCGGGTTCGAATTCACATGATCAGATTCGATTTCTCCGTCCTTAAGCCGAATGATACGGTGTGCATGAAGGGCGATATCCTCTTCGTGGGTTACCACAATCAGGGTATTTCCCTTGCGGTGAATCTCGGCAAACAATTGCATGATCTCTTCTGAAATCTTTGAATCAAGATTACCGGTAGGCTCATCGGCCAACAGAATGGAAGGATTGTTGACTAATGCCCTGGCTACTGCCACGCGTTGACGTTGTCCGCCTGAAAGTTCATTGGGCTTGTGTTCAACACGGTTTGAAAGACCAACTTCAGCCAGTATCTTTTCAGCTTTTTCTATCCGTTCCTGCTTTTTAATACCTGCATATACCAAGGGTAACATTACATTTTCGAGTGCCGTGTTACGTGGTAAGAGGTTAAATGTCTGGAATACGAATCCTATTTCCTTGTTTCTGATCTCAGCAAGTTCATCATCCGTCATATGGCTTACATCCTTTTTGTTCAGTTCATAAAAACCACTGGTGGGTGTGTCCAAACAACCAATCACATTCATCAATGTAGATTTTCCGGAACCTGAAGCACCCATAATGGCTACGTATTCACCCCTGTTAATGGTCAGTGACACGGAGCGCAATGCTCTCACTATTTGGGTACCTACTTTATAGTTCTTTACAATCTTCTCAAGCTTTATAACGTTTTCCATTTGATAGAGGTAATAATGAGATTTATTAGTTCTTATTGTGTTTAGTTCATTACAATTATGAAATACAAATTTGAATGAATTTAATTACATAACGAGGATAAAACCTAAAAAAGAATCATTTGTTGCCCTTTTTCTCTTCAACGATGTAAAAAAGTAGAAAGTAAAAAGGCAAAAGTAACAAAGTGCCTGAGTTGCAATCCATCAATCCATCAGTCCTTCTATCCATCAGTCCATCAATCCTAAGATTTTATCGTAGACCCATAGAAAACAATAAAGGTAAAAAGTAAAGAGCATTCAACGGTTTCATATAATCTTTATCTTTGCCGTATGTCAGAATTTCTGGATCAGGATATCAAGTTTCTTCCCGGTGTCGGGCCTCAGCGTGCCGAAATCCTAAAAAAAGAGTTGGAGATTTTCACCTTCAACGACCTGCTCTATTATTTCCCTTACAAATACATTGACAGGACTAAGTTTTACA
>JACMKG010000272.1 GCA_014380255.1 Prolixibacteraceae bacterium
GTAAAGAAGGGCCCGCTTCCGTGGTGCAGCAAACTGGCTATAGGATTTATACCAAGCTGCTGCAATCTATCCAAACGCTGATCGTGT
Source organism: Prolixibacteraceae bacterium (assembly GCA_014380255.1). The sequence continues at coordinate 88 of JACMKG010000272.1, forward strand.
AATTTGAAAAAGTTCTTCTTATCCGCAGCGTACTTTTCCCATAACAGGGGATACCGTATGGTTCCAATATTTAGTTCAGAGAAAAGATCCAGGTCCTCCAGTCTATCTTCATGACGGCTTTGGGCGAGCTGATCGTATACTATATTGTTTACTCTTACAACAGAATATTCAGCACCGCCCCAAACGGCTATATGTTCGATATCTTGGTTAATCAATTCCAAATGGCTCTTTTTTTCAGATTAATAGATCTGACCTCCCGGTCAGAATTATTCACGTCCAAAAGAAAACTGATTTATTTTCTTTTTAAGAGAAGCTGCATCCAACACATTTTCATTCTTTTCCAGCGTCTTATAGATGATATCTTTCATTTTAGACCAAGTCAGGTCCCATGAATTTTCCTTCAGATGATCTTTAACCATCATTTGCCAGCCGATGTTATCTCCCTGTTCAAGTAACCGGTAAATAGCTGATGTAAAATCATTCACGCTATCTGCAATTTCAACCATCCCCATTTCTCCGTATGGCATTACCACATCTCGGATAGAGGTTGACACCACAGGTTTCCCTGCGGCGAGGTATTCCGGAATTTTGGTAGGGCTGATAAAACGCGTACTGTCATTTTTTGCAAATGGCAGAAATGCCACGTCCCAGTGCGCCAAGTAGTAAGGCAGCTCTTCATAACTCTTTTGTCCCAGGTAATGAATGTTTTCATGCTGGGGCAATTGTTCGGGATCTATCTTTACTACCGGTCCGACCATTACAAAATGGACTTCAGGCATCTGTGAAGCCATTTTATCCAGCAGTTCAATATCCAGTCTTTCGTCTAGCACTCCAAAGAATCCAACCCTTGGATGAGGGATTTGTGCCTGATCAGCAGGATCACTACTTCCCAGTCCACTTTCAAAATGGGACTGATCAATGCTGCTGGGTATCGGATGTATGTTATGATGCCTGTCCTTTTTGAATTCATACAGGTTATGACCTCCGGTAAAGACCACATCAGCGATGGAGAATAAGATATTCTCATTTTTCAGCATATTGGGATGTGCACCTTTAAAACAGGAGAGTTCATCCATCGAATCATATACAATGGATTTGGGATGCAAATCATCCGTAAACTCAACTGCCATAGGGGTCAGGTACCAAAGCAGATAATCAGAGATATTATACCATTTGATCAGTTCATGAACTGATTCCTTGAGGTAATGATTGATCTCGTTTTCCCGGGTGTGATTCTTGATATGGGGAGTAATAACGGTTAGGTTTAAGTTTTTGCTATAGACTGTTTTTAAAAAATTTGAATCAAAATTTCCCATTATAGGTTCTTCGAAATAAAAAACCCTCGAATCTTTAGCCCAACGTGTTAAAAGATGTTGGGGTCTTTGAAAAACGAAATTCCATCTAAGATGGGAAAAGCATATAATATTTTTAATTTGCATCAGATTATTGTCGTTAAGCAAGTCTTTCCCATTAAGGCCAGACTGCTTAACGACATTATAATCCAGAGTTCTGTTTTTATTTAAATCCATGTTGAAGCTTTTAAATGGTTAATAATTTAATCATCATTAAATTTCCTCACACCACCATCAGGAGAATAGAAAGCCTTTGGATTTTTATCAACCATTTTCATTTCTTCCTCATAATTTTTTAGTATTTCCTCATAATTTCCACGATGTTCATTTTCTTTTTTAGTATTCCTTTTCATAGCCTTTAATTTAAATTGTTAATAATTTTCAATCTGCAAGTAATACAGCATCCGGTACACGGCCAACCATTTAATTTTGCATCTTCTTTTGCAAAAGGCTGGTTTCGTGTATCAACTTGTCAAACATCTCCAATGCATGATTGATCGTGTCATGCATGTCATAGTACTTGTAATCTCCAAGTCGTCCGCTTATATACGTATTCTTCAGGCTGCTGATCTCTTGGCGGTATTTTAACACCAATTGCTGATTTCTCTCGTCGTTGATAGGATAATACGGATTTGTTCCATCATCCATCAATGAATACTCTTTGATAATCATCGTTTTGTCCGCCGGATAATCAGTCCTTTCAGGATGCAAATGCCTTGGCTCATGGATCCTGGTATAAGGTACATCCATATCAGCATAATTCATCACCGATGTACCCTGGTAATCCTCATAAGGATGGATTTCTTTCTCAAAACGCAAAGTGCGGTACTCAAGCTTTCCGTATTTATAATTGAAGTACTGGTCAAGCGGACCGCTGTAAATAATTTTGGTATCAGCAGGGATACTGTCTTTTATATCAAAAAAGTCAACATTCAGCTTCACCTCAATTTTTGGTGAATCCAACAGTTTTTCGAATATCTTACCGTATCCGTGCAGAGGAATTCCCTGCCAGCGGCTGTAATAGTAACTCTCGTTGTAATTCTTCCGGAAGGGTAAACGCTTCAGGATGTTTTCAGGCATCTCCCGTGGATCTTTTTGCCATTGCTTCATGGTATAGCCTTTAATAAAAGCTTCATAGAGCGGCCTTCCCATAAAGGTAATGGCTTTCTCCTCAAAATTCTTAGGATTGGTAATATTTTCCTTTTTAATCTCATCCTGCAAAAAGGCTTCCACCTCAAAAGGCTTCAGATTGAGGTTATAGAAACTGTTAATCGTTTCCAGATTAACCGGCATCTGGTAAACCTTATTCTTATGAGTGGTTAATACCTGATGGAAATAGCTGTTAAATTCCGTAAAGCGGTTAATGTAATCCCATACCCGTTCGTTAGGGGTATGAAATATATGGGTTCCATACAAATGATAATGAATCCCTGTATCCGAATCATCCAGGGAATAACAATTGCCACCGATATGCTTTCTTTTTTCAATAATCAAAACTTTTTGATTCATCTCGCTGGCAATCCGTTCTGCTAAAACGGAACCAAAAAAACCACTACCCACAATGAGAAATTTAAGTCCAGATAGATCCATATTTTTTGTGCTAAATTGTTGATAAAGTTGTTAACAAATCTCGCCATGGATTAGTTCACAAAATGTTAGCACAGAAAAAACAGTAAGCGAACATATGTTACACACCCCAATTCATTATGTCCATTCTTACACAATTAAAGGATTCATTATAAGGGAAGTATCAAGTAAAAGACAAGTTTAAATAAAATGTCATTTTTAGATTTTTTAACATCTCGGATTTATCAAAAGAAATAGATAATCAACTACTTACATGCAACAACTTCTTTCTTTTGTTTAACACCAAACACTATCAGCGTCCAGGGTGCATGACAGGCTCGTAGAAAAAGGTTGAATAACAAATGGTATGGGAGGTTTTTAGAAGACCTCATGAGGGTGTCCAAAAGCCGAATAAACAAATTTAGACTCTGTCATCTTAGGTCTTTTAAGCGCACTGCTGTGATTCTTACCCCTACGAAGCATCCAGAGCCGAGAAACAGTTCATCCGGTCAGATAGTGCACGGCATCAACTTAGCCTGTACATTACCCATGTCTGTACGGTGTCTGATCTGATGCTGTACTATTATGCCCTATTTAGTACAGCATCAGTACAGACACCGTACAGACAGTGGCAATGTGTAGGATATGTTCAGGGAAAGAAAGAGGGTGGTTTACTGTCAGGAAAATTACCACAAAGGATCGTTAAATGGCTGAATTACCATCCACATTTGGTATAGATCAGTTTAGTTTGATAAAGTACCTGAGTACCTAAGTACCTGAGCACACAAGTGCCTGAGTGCCTGAGTACCTGAGTACACAGATTCCTGAGTACCTGAGTACCTAAGTGCCTAAGTAAACCAGGACACTGATCATATACTCTTTTTCAGAGAAAATCAATTCTGTAATCCTCTAAAAATCGAAAAGGTGAAACTTGTCTTTCTTATGTACTTTGTCACTTTGTCACTCAGGAACTTTGTCACTCAGGCACTCAGGCACTCAGGTACTCAGACAGGATTGCTTCTTCATTACACGGCTGGAAGCTAAAAAGCAGGTAAAAACACTTAGAGATATTTACTTACGGAGGGATGAGAGCAGAAAATCCTGGTTAAACAACAAATAAAAACCATAGCTGTATGAAAAGTCACCGGTTGGCACATCCATAATCCCTTCAACCTGAAATGCGACACGGGCATCCTTTACAATTTCCTTTTGCCACAGGTATTTAAGCGACAGCACTGACCGACTCGCTTGGGTAAAAGAAGGATCGCTGTCGGAAACTGACTGATAGATAAAACGTCCTTTGGGAGCGATAAACTGAAAAGCGTTCCAGTAGCTCAGGTAAAACGATGAATACCGGGTTTGCGCACTTGCACCTACTAAATAAGCATGGCCTTTATCAAATGGATAGGTATTTGAATCTACAGTAACAGCTTTGTATCCCAGCCAGTTACCTGAAATACCAATACTTTGAAGCCTCTGCCCATCCACATTAATGGAGAGGTCCCATCCTGCAGCCACATTGGCATGAGTCTGCACCCGTAAAGCGCTTGAATCGATTTCACCCCCTTTGTGGTAAAACAAAAGCTGCACAGGCAGGCTAACAGTCAGGGCTGAATTTTTGTAAGCCACATAATTACCGGTAAAGCCTGCCGTAAAATGCTCCTGAAAAGGGTCATTTCTTTGGATATACTGCTCCCAGGAGATCCAGGCCTGTCCATCCAGCCTGTCACTGGAATAAATAAACTGAAGGCCTGATTCGGGCCTGTCTGTATAGATTCGTTCAGGTTCCCAAAGCTGATCTAAAAGCCCATGCGCATAGTTTTGATCCAAGGCACCTACCACCACTGCAAACCGATTAGAGAAATGATAGCGAGAAGAAAACCAGGGAATAAAATTTACCACTTCATCCAGTCCGCTGTATTTAACCAGGTGCCCGCCCACTTCGATGTAAAGGTCTTTGGTGGGTGCATAGGTCAGTTTGGGCCTTATCAAAGCGCCGGGCAGGGTATAGCCATCGACAAAGCTGCCCAGGTATTCATTGTTCTGGAAAAAGCCCATGCTTTCAAACCTGAAAGTAAGCTCCCGGGCTTTCACATCTTCCTGCCTCTTATAAAATGAAGCAAACTGCTGAAAGGTTTGTGCCTGCAGGTAAGTTGCAGAAACCATTAGGACTAACAGAACACCGGGAACAATTTTTCGCAACATAGCACCATGGGTTATAAAAGGTTATTTCTTTGGAAGGATAAATCGATCGTAAATAAACAGAAAGACCGTTGCAGAGACCGCGATGCCGGAAAATAGCATCCATATCTGTCCCGGGTTATAATTCACCCATAAAAAATCTGTTAACTGGGCATCGCTTAGATTCATTTGACGGGCAGCTTCTCTGAAATAGTCATTTTTGGAGAACTGTTCTGTAATTTCAGGAACTGACAATCCGCGCTTGGCAACTTCTTCTTTCAGCAGGTAAATTTTATCGGCCACCTTTTCATAAGGGCTGCCTGAAATCCATCCGGCCAATTGATGGCTTGCAGCAATGGGAAGAAAGGAAGTACCCATGTAGAGTGCTTTTTTGTCTTCAGGGGCAATGCGCCCGATGTACTCGGTAAATTTGGGAGAGCTGGCCATTTCACCTAATCCAAAGATAAGTAATCCTAAAAGTACCATCCACCCGTATTGCATGGAGAACATCAACCCCAATCCTCCGGCCAGAACCAGGATGCCGCCCATCATAGCGTTCAATGGCCTGAAACGCATCACAAAAGCCGAAACCACCAATTGAAAGGCAATGATAAAGAATGAATCCATGCTTGATAAAGTAACCGTTGAGATAGTCCCCTGTTCTGTTCCTATGCTTTCGGCAAAAGATGGAAATACAGCATGAAGAGAGTTGTAAAGATCGGAAGTATCGACCCAATCTTCTACAAAAACAGGAAAAGAATAATACAACTGATTAAAGGCCGTCCAGAAAAGAACCATGATTATCAGGAATAGTAAATACCGCCAGTTGATCAGGGTAATATAGATATTACGGAAAGCCTGCAGGATACTTCTACCGAGTGTGGCTCCTTTTTCTTTGATGATTGGTTCTTTAAAAAAGAAAAGTGTAATTAGTAAGTTCAGGGCAATTGCCAACATGGACAGATAAAACACATAGTCCCAACTTTTACCAAGTACAATTCCTGCAATGAAAGGTCCGATAAACCCGCCAATGTTGACCATCATGTAAAAAATACCAAAGCCAATTGAAGAGGTTTCATCCGTAGTGGTGCGTGCCACAACTGCAGAAATAATGGGTTTAAAAAATGCGCCTCCCACACAAATCCAGATAAACGAGAGAAACACCATCTCGAAGTCTTCAAAACTGATAATCATGTAAAAGCCTGTAAAATAGATCAGGAAAGAAAGAAAAAGAACTTTTTTATAGCCTACTTTATCCGCAATAGATCCGGTAATAATGGGTAGTAAATAAAGCAGCATGGAACCTGTTCCCATGATCAATCCCTTTTGAGTTTGGGTAAACCCAAGAGCCCCGGTATCTGTTGAGTTAACCAAAAAGATGGAAAAGCCCATGTAAAACCCGTACCAGGCCCAGCGTTCAAAAAGTTCTATGATGTTGGCTATCCAGAATAAAGAAGGATAACGCCTGAAAATCTGAAGTTTTGACATTAAAGAGAATTTAAAATACCTGAATACAAAATAGGGAAAAATTTAGTTAAGAATAATTAATGAATTAGACTAAAAGCCAGAGCCATAAAAACAAAGCTTTTGTTATTTTTGTTGTTGTGTTACTAAATGGAAGTCCTGACATAAAAAAATTTCATCATCCGGTAACAAATACTGGTATACAAATTGCAGGATTGTTTCCTTTAAAATTTCAGAAATATTAATTAACAACACGTTAAAAGATGAAATTCTCAAGAACAAAAAAAGCAGTAATGGTAATTGCTGGGGTATGTTTACTTTCCATCAGTTTTTACAGCTTTAAACAAGACGATAAAAACTTCCAGATAGCCAAGAACCTGGATATCTTTTATACTCTTTTCCGCGAGTTAAACCTGTTTTACGTGGATGATGTGAACCCGGACAAGCTGGTAAAAACCAGTATTGACAAGATGCTGGAATCACTGGACCCGTATACCAATTATATATCGGAAGACGATGTGGAAGATTTCAGGTTTATGACCACGGGCGAATATGCCGGTATCGGAGCATTGATCAGTAAACAAAAGGAAAAGATTGTGATTGCAGAGCCCTACGAAGGCTTTCCGGCACAAAAATCAGGACTAAAAGCCGGTGATGTTTTATTGGAAGTAGCAGGCAAATCAACGGTTAAACTTTCGACTGAAGATGTGAGCAGCCTTTTGAAAGGTCCTGCCGGCAAACCGGTCATGCTGAAAATAGAGCGCATGGGAGAAAAGAAGCCCTTAAACATTGAGGTCATCCGTGAGAAGATACAAATCGACCCTGTGCCGTATTATGGAATGCTGGACAAGGAAACCGGGTATATTCGTCTTTCAAACTTCACGTCTGATTGTACTGAACGGGTTAAAAGCGCTTTCCTGGATCTGAAGGAAAAACAAGGAGCCAAAGCGCTGGTACTTGACCTGCGTTCCAATCCAGGGGGCTTGTTGATGGAGGCTGTACGTGTTTCAAACCTTTTCATTTCAAAAGGGCAGGAAATTGTAAGCACCAAAGGAAAAGTAAAACAATGGGACAAGGTCTATAAAGCTACCGAAACAGCACTGGACACCGTAATGCCCATCGCAGTGCTTGTAAACCGCGGATCAGCTTCGGCTTCTGAAATCGTGGCTGGTGCCATTCAGGATCTGGATCGTGGAATGATCATCGGTACTCGTACCTTTGGAAAAGGATTGGTTCAGACCACAAGGGATTTGAGCTACAATGCCAAACTTAAGATCACCACTGCCAAATATTACATACCAAGCGGCCGCTGTATCCAGGCATTGGACTACACCCACCGGAATGAAGATGGAAGTGTAGGCGCTATTCCTGATTCGCTGATTACAAAATATACCACCAGAAAAGGAAGAATTGTATTTGATGGTGGAGGTGTGGCCCCGGATATTACCGTTAAAGATGAAACACTGAGCAGTCTTTCGGCCAATTTAATCACCCAGTCTGTGGTGTTTGACTATGCTACTTATTTTAACAGCAAAAATGATAAGGTAGCAGGCCCTGAAGAGTTCAACATTACTCCTGCGATGTATGCCGAATTTATCGAGTTTGTTAAAAAGCAGAATGACTTCAAATACGAATCAAAAACAGAGGAAGAGTTTGACAAATTACTGGCTATAGCTAAAAAAGAAAAGTATTACGATGTTTCCAAACCTGAATTTGAAGCCCTTAAAGTAAAACTTGGACATGACATTGACAAGGATCTTGAAAACTTCAAGGAAGAAGTATCCGAGTTGCTCACCGATGAGATTATCTCCAGGTATTACTATCAGAAAGGTGCCATTAAGGCTGCCTTAAAGGATGATGAAGACATTAAAAAAGCATTGGAAATACTTCATACGCCTGCCAGTTACGCTTCCATATTTGATGCAGGAAGAGTCATAAAATCCGCTCAATTAACCGAATCGTCAGCGTTAAAAACGAATCTTGATTAGATGATATAATAAAAAACCCGGTGCAGTCTAACTGTACCGGGTTTTTTATTTTCAATTAACACGTATCTTACATCCCAAACACCCTTGGATACTTGATGGCAATAAAAAGGGTAATAGCTATTAACAGGCCTATCCCCGCAAAAAAGAGCGTTACGCCAAGCTTGAAAGTCTTCTTGGTCTCCACAATTTTAGAGGCTGAACTTAACTGGCGAATCTTTTCGACCATCTTGGGAAGAGCGTTCTGATCTTTCACAATATAATTTGAAGCACCATATTTCATGCTGTTTATCGCAATATCAATGTTGTCGTTACCTGATAAAAAGATAAACTCAACATTGGGTGCAATCTTTTTTGCTTTGACCAATACTTCAATGCCGGTCATCCCATCCAGAAGATAATCCTGAATGACAACGTCTGGATTCTTGTGCATATTCTTAAGGGCCTCTTCCCCTGTCAGATATGATTCGACATTGGAATATTTCTGAGTCTTTAAATAGCTCACAACCAGATCTTTGTAAATATGATTGTCTTCAACGACAAAAATAAGTGGGTTTTTAGTGTTTTGCATACTAACTTATATTGTTTTTAATCATTTGTGCCCGACAAAGTTAATTTTTAATCCCATATCAGTTTCTATATCCATTACGATATAGCTTTACCGAGTTATCAAAATTAGAAAAAATTATTTGATATAATCAAGAATTTCTTTACACAAAACGTATGTTTTGCACATTTGGTATTTAAAATGCTTAATTGTTTCTATATTTAATTCTGACAAGGCTACATTTTAATATATTTTACCATCAAGCCGGTGTTTTTGCCAAATCTTAGTTCCTGTGTGTATTCAAATTAATCAGCCAATCGTTTAATTAAGGGTATTTTTAGCCTCGTGACAACTGGTGCAGCTGACAAAATGTATATTGTTCGGGCTGTTACTATTCAGGTAAGTGGTGTTCATAGTTGTTACATCCAGGTTGCAGTTTGAAATGGCCGGATGGCAATTGCGGCATGCATTGCGCGCATCGTTTGAATGAGGCGAATGACAGGCCATGCAACTTAACCCTTCGTGAACACCGCTGGGTGTAC
>JACMKG010000273.1 GCA_014380255.1 Prolixibacteraceae bacterium
AAAGGTTTGTTCCAGGTCTCCAATATCAACAGCATGGTCGGCTTTTGAAACCAGAAAGCTTTTTACTTCACCTGTCATAGGGTTGTATTCGGTATGATGTTCAAAATTATCCACATCGAAGTTGGCATTCAGCTCCCTGTTTAACCGGGTTAAATGATTTATATTGAATCGCCGGGTATGACCATGAGGATCATTGTAAGCCTCCATAATTATGTGGGGCGATTTCTTTAAATCAAACCCGATAAGGATCTTGTCTCCTTTATGAGAAAGCGTTGAAAGGCGGCTGAAAAATACTTCAACTTCTTCATCTGAGAAGTTTCCTATGTTGGAGCCAAGAAAAAGTATAACTTTCTGAAGGCCAGAGTAGCCATTCAATTCTTTGATCTTTTGGAAATAATCGCCCGTGCGGGGAGCCACATCAAGTGATGGCATTTCTCGTTTAAGGCTTTCGACCAGTTCTTTATTGGCTTTTTTACTAATATCAACTGGTATATACTGAAAGCTGGCCGATTGTTCGATCAGACTCTCTAAAAGGATCTTTGTTTTAAGGCCGTCGCCCGAGCCTAGTTCTATCAGATCAAAACCCTTTCTGTTTTCATGGAAAGCTTTTGTAATTTGGTTGCGATGAGTAGTAAATATTTCATACTCACAGTTGGTGAGGTAATATTCAGGCATTTGCATGATGTCCTGAAATATGGAACTTCCGGTATCGTCATAAAGGTATTTCGACGATAGATACTTTGGATAAGCCGAGAGACCTTGCAAGGTATCAGAAGCAAAATCGGTAAGAAGTAATTGTGATTGCATAACTCAAGTAATTTCATTTAAACTATCAACCGGAACACCCGTTTCATAAGGATTCTTAGGATCGTTACTCCATTCGAACCATCCGCCATCGAAAACAGAGACCCGAGGCCATCCCATTAGCCAGGCATTGAACCAGGCTTCACTTCCGCGCCAGCCTGTGCCGCAATAAAAGGCCAGATGTTTATCCGCAGTAATTCCTGCTTCTTTCCACCTGTCAACAATCTCGTGATATTCCCGGGTGGTATGGTCCACATTGCGGTAATTCTCCATATGGTAGGCATCTGATCCACAATTGCCGAATACAGCTCCCGGGATACGGCCTTTCTTCTCAATATAATTGTAGCCACTCACCTCTCCAATATACTCAGGCCAGCTTCTTACGCATACCAGTTCGGCATTTGGGGAGGCCAGCATTTCTTTTGCTTCCGGAATATCTACAGCAAGCTCCGGTTTCATAGGAATGTGCGCTTCAAAATTCAATGCCGATGATTTGGGAACATCGTCGTAGCTGATTTCATAACCGGCATCTTCCCATGACTGGAAGCCCCCGTTCAGAATCCGGACATCTTTAACTCCTGCATACATCATGATAAACGCATTTCGAATAGCACCAATATCCCCTGCTGCACTGCCAGGAAATTCATCATCGTTGTCGGGAAACATGAATTTACCGTACAGGATAACCGTAGTATTTGCCGTAATGCCATGCTCGAGCAATGCCTGTTCCAGCTCTTTGGGAGACCTCCTGTTCCATGTTTCGGGTGCCTCCAAAGCAAGGGTGTCCATATCGATTGCACCAGGGATATGGCCACTTAGATAGGCTTGGCGATTGCGGTAATGCGCATGAACGATAACCGCTTTTTTCCTGGCAGAGCCATTGCTTTTTTCGCCGATGATGATCTCTTTCACCCAGCTGGCAGGTACCAGTTGCTTAAATCGGGGAAGATTATCCATCGGAAGATCATTATTTGGTGACCACTCATCCAGGAAATGGTGATAAACATACACTTTGGGATAATTGGCACGCATAAAACACAGGGCAACTTTTTGTATTTCCTCTGCCGAGTAGCCATACAATACTACTGTATGTTCAGGTAATATACCTTTTGAACGTACAATTTCTATCCAATCAATATAATGGGCCCATTTGGCTGCTACGCTTTTTGCTCCACGGATGTGCCCGCCACGTGGTTCTTTCTGGAGTGTCCATCCATTATAGGCGTCTACGGGGCGAACATCAACAATCTTTACATGCTGTATATTCATCCATTCTTTCAATTCATTGGTCGATATTTCTTTAAACATAGAATCACCTTTTTAATTCTCAATAATTTGTACCCCTTTCCAGAAGGCAACCCTGTCTTTTATACTGCTTGCCAGATCTGATGGAGATGGATAATACCAGGCAGCATCAGGATTTGTTTTACCCTCAACCACTAAATCGTAGTAAGAGGCTAGGCCTTTCCAAGGGCATCTGCTATGCGTTTCACTGTCTCTCAGATATTCCTTGTTGACCGATTCGAGGGGAAAATAACTGTTCCCTTCAATAGTCACGATGTCATTGCTTTCAGCAATTACCTGTCCGTTCCATATAGCTTTCATTGTAACAGTGAGTATTAAGTATAAGTTTAATAATTAATCCAAATTACTGATTCCTAATCTTCTGGCTCTGCCAAGGTAATATCATTATAGATTGTATATGACCGAAGCATTTCTTGCCAGGTTACCTTTTTTTGATATTCATTCATTCTATTCCAGATGTCAGCTTTTTTGTAACCTTCAACTTACATTGATTATACAGTACTTATATTCTGGGAATCATCTATTGAAAAGCTTATACTGCTTTTATCTTTTTTTGTTTCTATAGGTCTGTTCATGAAAAGCAAAACCTTATCTGTATGGCAACTTGCAGGTAATTATTTTTTGAAGCTTTAGGGACATAAAATGTCTTAGGTAACAGTATTGTCATAAATATCGGATCAAACAAAACACCTTTCAAGATGTTTGTAATTCCATCCATCAGCTCATAAATTCAGAATACTTAAATTAAATCTTTAAGGCATGGAAAAGAAAATCAACCGATATAGCAGGGTCATTACCCAGGATGATACACTTCCGGCCGCCCAGGCCATGCTTTACGCCATTGGAATGAGTGAAAGCGACCAGAAAAAAGGTCAGGTAGGCATAGCAAGTACTGGCTACCAGGGAAATCCATGTAATATGCATCTAAATGGTTTGGCTGATTCGGTAAAACGTGGTGTGGATGATCAGAAGGGACTGATAGGCTTGATATTTCATACCATAGGCGTGAGCGATGGAATTACCAATGGAACGGAAGGAATGAAGTATTCGTTGCCCTCAAGGGAAATCATTGCTGATTCGATTGAAACGGTGGTAAGTGCCCAATTTTACGATGCTGTTATCCCTATTGTAGGATGCGATAAAAATATGCCGGGAGCTATGATTGCCCTGGGTAGGCTGAACAGGCCTGCTATCCTGGTTTACGGAGGAACTGTAAAAAAAGGAACGTGGAAAGGGGAAGATCTGAATATCATTTCTGCCTTCGAAGCGTATGGCGAAAAGATCAAAGGCAATATATCGGATGAGGATTACAGGGGCATCATAAAAAACTGCATACCAGGCGCCGGTGCCTGTGGTGGGATGTATACTGCCAATACGATGGCTTCGGCTATTGAATGTATGGGTATGAGTCTCCCCTACTCTTCTTCCAGTCCTGCTATGGCCAAGGAAAAAGGATTGGAATGTGGGCAAATCGGGCAAGCCATTAAAACGCTCATGGAAGAGGATATTAAACCAAGGGATATCATGACCATGCAGGCTTTTGAGAATGCCATTACCTTGATCATGGCACTGGGAGGATCAACCAATGCGGTCATTCACCTGATTGCTATGGCCAAAGCGGTGAATGTACCTTTAACGATTGATGACTTTCAGCGCATCAGCAACAAGACCCCTTATATTGCAGACTTAAAGCCCAGTGGCCACTATCTGTTTGAGGACCTGCACGATGTAGGAGGTATTCCCGGTGTGATGAGAATTCTTTTGCAAGAAGGATTCCTTAATGGCAATTGCCTGACTGTTACAGGAAAGACGTTGGGTGAGAACCTGGAAGAAGTAGCTGATCTTGAAAAAGGGCAGAAAGTAATTCGTCCCTTTAATGATCCGATGCTTAAACATGGACATATTCAAATACTGTATGGTAACCTGGCAGAAAAGGGTGCGGTAGCTAAAATCACGGGAAAGGAAGGTGAATTGTTTACAGGTCCGGCTATTGTCTTTGATGATGAATTTGAAGCCATTAAAGGTATTCAGACCAGGGTTTCCAAGGGAGAAGTGATAGTAATCAGGTATTCGGGACCCAAAGGTGCCCCAGGAATGCCCGAGATGCTCAAGCCTTCCAGTGCCATTATGGGAGCAGGGCTGGGAAAAGATGTTGCTTTAATTACAGATGGCCGATTCTCGGGTGGCTCTCATGGCTTCGTAGTTGGTCATATCACTCCAGAAGCATCTGAAGGAGGTCTTATTGGTCTACTCAAAGATGGTGATATCATTACCATTGATGCCATCAACAACCGGCTGAATGTTGATTTAAGTGAAGATGAAATAGCAGTCAGAAGGAAAACATGGGTTAAACCACCCATCAAAGCTACCACTGGCATATTGAAAAAATACATTGATTCGGTATCTGATGCTTCAGAGGGTTGTACGACTGTTTAATTTGGTTTACTTGGAAAAATATCGGAACTTTATATATCTTTTAATAATAAACTAGTTAACGAATTTAATTATTATACCATGGCAATCAATCATGTAGAGATCATTGAAGGATGCATAGCTTGTGGGTTATGCGTAGAAATTTGTCCTGAAGTTTTTGAAATGGAAGACTTGGCAACCGTAATACCGGGGGTAAACTATTCTGATTATGAAGGCCCCATTAAAGAGGCAGCAGAAAGCTGTCCGGTCGAAGTAATAAAGTATTCGTAAAACACTATCACAGCTAAGCACCTGTAAATAACAATCTATTTCTTCTCTTATTAGAAGATCATTCGTTGCAATTGGATTATTAAACTACTTAGTTTGATGGTGCAGGTAACGTATGAAATGAATGGTTGGCATAGGCACATATAAAGTTTAAAGTTTAGCTCATTAACTGCCTGAGGGGCAATGTCATTAAGTGATGGAAATTTAATAAGTGGGGTTAAGAAATAACATGAAACCTTCCGTCCGAAAGGAAGCGATCGCTTTTAGTAGCTTTTTAGCGCGGACGGCTTCTTTGCTTAGATGCTGCCTTTCTACCACACTGTCACCGCAACGCGGTTTTACAGCTGCGTAGCAGCCATAGTATGGTAGTAAGAAACAGTTGATTCCTATGTGGATTAAAAGCCGCGTAGCGGTGACAGTATCCCGCGATAAGGAAGAGTAATTCCTCATACAATACCTTTTGCATTTTTCAATCAAGCTTATTTCCAGATTCCCATCACTTAATGACATTGGCCTTTGGGGATAGAATTCTGATTTGTATTGCTTCTTTCGAGTCATAGGATACTTGAAATTTATGGATCAAGTGTAAAAGGCAGTGGATAACTGGAAATGAGATTCCGGGGGCTGTACGATTTTTGTGTATATGAATTGGAAGCTCTCCTTTTGATTGAGCCTCCTTGTCCCGGATCCTGTTAAGATTCCAAATTCCAATGCCGGAAGCTCTATATTAACGCTATGTCAGGGCTATGTCAGGGCTAACTTTCGTTTTCAAAATTATAGACCCAACATAGCGTTAATATAGAGCTAACATAGCCTTTGTGTCAATACCAATCACATGCAAGGCTTTGGTCTTTGCATGATTCACCCTTTTGTCTACCGCCTTTTGAGATTTATCCAGAATCATTCCTGTAGTTCCAGAATCTTATTGGTCTTTATATCCCCAAAGCTCTAAGATACTTGGGATCAATCTCATATGACGGTGGATAGTGATCAAAAGTGATTGCTTGAACTACCGTGGAGCCAAACCTCATTATAAATAACCAACGAGCACTATCCCATAGATGTGTCACCGCTAATGCGGTTTATGGTGCATGGCATGCCATTCTACCAGACTGTGACCGCTAACGCGGCTATCCAGGTGCGTGAGCACTGAAAGTATGGTAGCACAAGGAATGTATCAAGCCTTTTTAAAGGTGCATGGCACCGACAGTATGGTGTAAAGCT
>JACMKG010000274.1 GCA_014380255.1 Prolixibacteraceae bacterium
GAAAATAGCCATACAGGGAATTGCAGGTTCTTTTCATGAGGATGCCGCAAGAAGATATTTTGACGATGAAATTGAAGTGGTGGAATGCAAAACCTTTACCGGCGTATGTAACCTCATTGATACCGATAAAGTGAACATCGCTGTCATGGCCATTGAAAACTCCATCGCGGGAAGCCTTCTTCAGAACTATGCCCTGATCCGTGAATTTCATCTAAAGATCATTGGTGAGATATACATTCACATACAGATGAACCTGATGGCAAACCCGGGGGTTAACAAATCCGATATCAAGACCATCTATTCCCATCCCATTGCCATTAAGCAGTGTTCCGAATACCTGGAAAACAACTACCCCGATGTGCACCTGATTGAAAACCAGGATACAGCAGCCTCGGGCAAGCTGGTCAGTGATTCAAAACTGATGGATGCCGCCGCAATTGGCAATGCCCGCACCGCCGAACTCTACGGATTGAACATCCTGGACACAGGCCTGGAGACCAACAACAAGAACTATACCCGTTTTTTGATCCTCTCCAAGCATGTAGCTCCCAACGAGGCCAGCAACAAAGCCTCCCTGTGTTTCGAGGTGGGCCACTATTACGGGGCTTTGGCCAATGTGCTCAATACCTTTGCCCAGAACCAGATCAACCTCACCAAGATACAGTCGGTGCCTATTATAGGCAAGCCCAATGAATATACCTTCCACGTGGATGTGGAATGGGATTCATTGAAAAAGTACGAAAGGGCCATTCATGCCATTCTAAAAAATGTATCAAGCCTTTCCATTTTAGGGGAATACGTACGAGGCGAATTAACAATTCACAATCTTTAAACTAGAGAATATGAATACTATCGGATTATTCTTCGGCCCTGAAAAAGGCTCGGTTCATCGTGTTGCCGAAAAGGTAAAAGACGCTTTGGGAGAACAACATGTAGAAATGGTCTCTGTCAACAACGCCACAGTGGCTGACCTGGTCAAGTACGACAAGCTTATTTTCGGCATCTCGACCGTTGGCAAGGAAACCTGGGATTCAAACTTTTCAAATACCGACTGGAGCAAGTTTTTCCCCAACATCAGCAAGGTTGACTATTCAGGCAAAACAGTAGCGATCTTCGGCCTGGGCGATCACATCACGTATTCAAGCTATTTTGTAAATGCCATGGGCGCCCTGGCCCGTGAGCTGATGAAAAACGGTGCCACCATTGTTGGAAGAGTATCACCTGATTCGTATGAATTTGATGATTCTGAAGCGATTATTGATGGCGCATTCATCGGTCTTCCCATTGATGAAGACTTTCAACCTGAACTAACCGACCAGCGTGTCAAGGAATGGGTAAGTTTCATTAAACCGGAATTCGGACTGTAAGATTTCAAAACATGACAAAAAACAGGTCTTGCGTTTACCCTGTTTTTCTTTCAAATCAAAACCAGAAAGGGCGATTCGCTTTCAAATTGTGTTTCGAAGTATTTCAACTATTTCGAATGGAAGAACATGCTGAGTAATACCCTGAAAATAGTTGATTTATAGCAAATACTTTGTTTATTTTTACACCATCAAATCTGACAGTTACAGATGAAGAATACACCAGTAGATCAGGAAATTGTAAAGAAATACATCAATCAACTACGTATAAAAGATCCGGGGACAGCCTCGATCAGGGAGATTGTAGCCCTTATCAATTACATTGAAGAAGAGAGTAAGGTTAAGTTTATCCGCATGGAAATGGGCGTTCCCGGCCTTCCTGCCGCCAAGGTTGGGGTCGAGGCTGAAATCAAAGCCCTGGAATCCGGCGTGGCTTCGGTATATCCCATGATGGATGGTATCAAGCCGCTGAAATACGAAGCTTCACGCTTCATCAAAACATTCATGGATGTGGAGATTGATCCCACCAGCTGTATCCCTACCTCGGGAGCCATGCAGGGCACTTTTGCCGCCCTTCTGGTTGCAGGGAACGTGGATCAGCAAAAAAATACCACCCTTTTCCTGGACCCCGGCTTCCCGGTTCAAAAACAACAGATGAGGGTCATGGGCCATCAGTTTGCCACTTTCGACATCTTTGACTTCCGGGGAGAAAAGCTACGCGCCAAGCTGGAAAGCTTCCTCTCGCAGGGAAATATCAATTCACTGGTTTATTCCAATCCAAACAATCCAAGCTGGGTTTGCCTGACCGAAGAAGAATTGCAGATCATCGGTGAACTGGCTACCCGTTACGATGTGATCGTGATGGAAGATTTGGCCTACTTCGGTATGGATTTCCGCAAGGACCTCTACACTCCGGGCCAGCCACCTTACCAGCCCACGGTTGCCAAGTACACCGATAATTACGTTTTGTTTATCTCAGCATCCAAAATATTCTCTTATGCCGGACAAAGGGGAGCCATTATGGCCATCTCCAACAAGCTGTGGAACCGGCAGTACGACAACCTTGAAACACGCTTTGGAAGCAAGCCTTTTGGCTTTACCATTGTCATGCAGGTGCTCTATGCCCTTTCATCGGGCATTACCCATTCCACCCAGCATGCCCTGGCAGCCATGTTCAAGGCAGCCTCCGACGGCCAGTTCAACTTCATCGAAGAGGTGAAGGAATATGGACGCAAAGCCAAAATAATGAAGGAATTATTCACCTCTAATGGCTTTACGATCGTATATGAAAAAGACGGGGATGAGCCTGTAGCCGATGGCTTTTATTTTACCATTGGCTACCCGGGTATGTCGGGAGGAGAACTGCTGCACAATCTGTTGTATTACGGAATAAGTGCAATCTCTTTGAAAAATACGGGCAGCGAAAAAGAAGGATTACGCGCCTGTGTGTCCCATGTGAAACGTGAACAATTTGACGAATTAGGAAAAAGGCTTGAGCAGTTTCATGCCGACTTTCCTCTATAAAACAGAAAAAATGGCAAAAGTTATTGGAGCAGTAGTGGTCGACAACGAAGAATGCAAAGGCTGTGGCCTTTGTGTGGTGGCATGCCCCCAGGATGTATTGGCACAAAACAAGCAGGTAAACAGCCGCGGGTACCACTACTCGTTTATGAAAGTTCCCGAGGCCTGTATAGGCTGTTCAAACTGCGCGACAGTTTGTCCCGACACCTGTATAACGGTCTATCGAGTGAAACTCTAAAAAGTGCCTAAAGTTTGGAGTATTTAAAGTGCCTAAAGTTGAAGGCAGCAGCACTACTCCAGTCACTTTAAGCACTTCAGGCACTATGAGTACTCTAGGCACTTTAGGCACTTTAAGTACTCCAGGCACTCATGATAAAAAGCAACAATTAAAACAAAACGATAATGGGAGAATTAAGATTAATGAAGGGCAATGAGGTAATTGCTGAAGCGGCCATCCGGTGTGGGTGCGACGGTTATTTCGGTTACCCCATCACCCCTCAGTCAGAAGTAATGGAAACCCTGATGGACCGTGAGCCGTGGAATGAAACGGGCATGGTGGTCCTGCAGGCTGAAAGTGAGATTGCTTCCATCCACATGGTTTACGGGGCAGCGGCCTCGGGCAAAAAGGTACTGACGTCTTCATCCAGTCCCGGTATCAGCTTAATGGCTGAAGGCATTTCCTATATTGCAGGCTCGGAACTGCCCTGCGTGATTGTCAACGTGCAGCGCGGAGGCCCCGGATTGGGCACCATACAGCCCTCCCAGGCCGATTATTTCCAGTCGACCAAGGGTGGAGGTCACGGCGACTACCGCCTGATCGTACTGGCTCCCTCGTCAGTCCAGGAGATGAACGACTTTGTGGAACTGGGCTTCCAGCTGGCTTTCAAATACCGCAACCCTGCCATGATCCTCTCCGACGGAGCCATTGGCCAGATGATGGAAAAAGTAGTGCTGGC
>JACMKG010000275.1 GCA_014380255.1 Prolixibacteraceae bacterium
AGTCCTTAGCCATTTTTCTGAATTTGGGCGCAAAGATAGCAGTTTTTCATGCTATGTATTTTAAAAACACTGTAAAATTGAGAGATTTAGAATAAAATAGTGTTTTACTAAGGCAAAAGTAAAAAGTAAAAAGTAAAAAATAGAGGAGCAGTCCGTCATTCCATCAGTCCTTCCTTTATAAGGAAGTGAAGTCAATTTTTGTGAACTGCCTTCGAACTCACTTAAGAAAGGGACAAACAGTTATGCCTGCCAAATCACTTCATACAGGAGTGGTCTGGCAGGCATGCATTTTTCAGGTTATAAAACTATTGTAATATTTCTTCCCGGATATTTCCGGCACAGTGATCAGGAATGGGCATGTTGAGTATTTCCAGGATGGTGGGAACCATATCCTCCCCCATGATTTTACTGCGTATCTGCATATTCTTTACAGAACTGCCATGCATGATAAACGGGATGTTTGAGTTATCGTTGTAGATGGTGCGCTGGTATTTATATACGGGTTGCCAGCCATCTTCAAGCTGGTAAAGCACATCACCCGAACGTTTGAAATTATACGAGTTGGCTATAACGGCCAACTGTCCTTTGGAGTAATCGCCCTGGGCGAATGAAGTGGAAGGAAGCGCGATCTTTACTCCTTCAAACTGGTTGATGAAATTGGCCGCCTTGGTCTGAATGTCTTCAGGTTTGATATTCTTCTTTTCCAGCAGTTCACGGTTGAAATACAATTGCTGATCACCCACCACTTCAATGTATTCTCCTTGTCCATAGGTGATATTCAGGAATGATTTCAACAAAGCGACCGCACTCTCGGGTGAGAATGTACCAACAGGCATGTTGAATTCTTCTTTCAGGTAATCGGCCTGGTAAATGGATGAACAGGTGGAGGTTAATACAATCAGGGTGTTTCCCTGGCCCAATGTTTTATCCAGGAAGTCCATCAACGTTGCGATATCCTGATCCAGGCGAAGATATGTATCTTCCATCTCCACTGAAGCAGGCCCGAAAGAATTGTTCTCGTAATCCATGGAGGTAAAGGTGAGAGCCAGGAAATCAGGATATTCATCAGTGCCGAGTTTTTCCAACATAATCAGGTTGGTGGCAAAATCCCTGATAATGGTATTTCCGTAAGGCGTTGTTTTCAGAAACTTGTAACTGCCTGCATTCTCTCTTATCTTTTTCAAATCGTAAGGGAAGGTATTCCAACGGTTGTAATAGCCTTTTTCAAGCACGTAATCGTCTTCCATGCTTTCCTCGTAACTATTGATAGGTAATAAGGTGGTCCAGTCGCGCTGGGTATACAATTCTGCAAACTTTTTTTGGTTGAAAGTGTGCACCCAGTCAGGGAACATGTCCACGTAATATGAACTGGATATCATATTCCCGTTTTGGGTGTCGAGCCAATAAGCCCCATCGGCCGCATGCCCGGCAGAAAGAACCGCGCTGACATCGTTCATGGCCACGCTAAATACTTTGGACCGGTTGTGGGTATTGATTTTCATCAAATCACCGATGGTGGGAGCCAGTAACCTTACAGCCGAGCGTTCGCCTTCCTTTGAATCACTTCCTACGGTAATGTAATAATCATCGGCAATGCTGTTGATTTCCTTCTTCTTCAGCCTGTCATACCAGCTATCATTCACAATGCCATGAGTGGCAGGAAATGTGCCGGTGAACATGGTGGCTGTGCCTGTTGATATTTTCTGAACATGCAGATCAAGTTGGGCATTGTTGCATACAGCCCCTTCTGTCATTAAGCGTTTAAATCCTCCGGTTTGAAATTTATTCCAGTAACGGGAAAGATAATCCGTGCGCATCTGGTCAACTGAAAGAACCACCACTAGTTTTGGAACATTTACATCATTATTTTTTGTGCTTTGTGCAGTAAGGGAATTCGTGCACATAAATGTCATTAGTGTAGAAATAAACAGAATATGTAATTTTGTCATCGTCTATATGTTTGGGTGGCAAAAGTATAAAAACAAAATAAACCCACTATCAAATTATCAACGGAAATGAAATCCAAAAATTATCTCATCCTTTGTTTCGCCATTTTTGTCTCCTTTGGATCCTACTCTCAAAGTCAGCCCTCAGGCTCTGCAAAAGCTACCGTACTTGAGAAGATGCACTGGCTGATAGAGCGTTCGGATATGAATACGGTGCGTACACAATTCGATAAAATATGTGCTGAAAATAGTCTGCCTTCCATCGTTTCAGGCTTAAAAGACGGAACGTATAAGGGATCAACTCCAGTTGATGATTTTGGCTACAGGCATGAGGTGGTATTCGAGATGAAAAAAGGCAAGATGATCTCTATTGATTACGATGAAATCCATACTGATGGCCATGCCAAGCAAGGTGATGCCGAATATGGCAAACAGATGCTCGAAAGCGGCACCACCCCTGCCATTGCTTATCCCAAATATGAATCGCAGATGCTGGAAAGGCAGGATTACAATCAAGTGGATGCAGTTACCGGGGCCAGTTATTCCCTTTACCGTTTGAAGTTGTCCATTTTGTATGCCATGCTGAATTCAGGACAATTGTGAGAAAAATACCTGCTGCTGGCTTACTGGCAGCTAGCGGCTGGCAAGAATCACTATGATCGGAGGCATCGCTAAAATGTCATTCCGAAGCCTTTTTGCCAGTAGCCAGTCGCTAGCCTCTGGCTACTGGCAAGAACCGCACTGGTCGAGGACATAACTAAAAGCTCATATAAAGCATGTTTTGCCAGTTGCCAGTCGCCAGCAGCCAATAACCAGCACCCTTTCAGGCTGTTTTACGGTACCTCCATACAGCAAGGGTGAGAAACGTGATGCCGATGATACAAAGTGCTGTGAACTCATGAACCAGGTTGCTGAAGCCTGATCCTTTTAAAACAACCATTCGCATAATTCGCATAAAATGATACACCGGATTGGCCTCATTGACAATCTGAGCCCAGTGGGGCATGCTTTCCACCGGGGTGAAGATACCTCCCATGAGGATAAAAATCATCATAAAGAAGTAGGTCACGAACATTACCTGCTGTTGGGTATCTGCTAAGGTGGAAATAAAAAGGCCAAGGCCCAGGATTCCTATCAGGTATAAGGTGGCAAGTCCAAAGACTAGCCATAAACTACCCACAACAGGCAGATCAAATACCACGCGGGCAATGAGCAATCCGAAGGCAAGGTCAAAAAGGGCGATGACGATAAAAGGTATCAGCTTGCCGGTAATAAAATGTATTTTTTTGATTGGGGTGACGTTCAGCTGCTCAATGGTGCCCAGTTCCTTTTCCTTGACAAGGCTCATGCCTGACAAGAACAAGCCTATAAGGGTTACCAGGATGGCCAGAATGCCCGGTGCCATATACCATTTATACTCCAGTTCGGTGTTGTACCAAAAGCGTGAAACAGCGTCTACCTGGGAGGGGGCCTTAAACTCTGGAAGGCCTTTCCAGTCGGCAATAATGTTCTTGTTGAAATCACGAATAACCGAGGCTGCATACGAATAACTCAGCTGGGCTCCCGATCCGTCAATGGCATTGATCAGCAGCTGAAGTGAAGCCTTGTCGTGACGCAGGAGGTTACGTTCAAACTCTGCAGGGATAACCAAAACCATGTTGGCCTTGTTAGCCAAAAGCTCTTTTTCTCCTTCTTCCGGATTGAAGGAAGCATTGCTGATGGTGAAAAAGGGAGAGGCATCCAGCTTGGAGGCCAGCTTGCGCGAGGTGGCCGACAGATCCTTGTCCACCAGGTAAATGTTGATATTCTTGATATCATAGGTGGCTGCGTAAACCAAAATCAGCATTTGCAGCAAGGGAACCATCAAAATCATCCGAAGCATGGTCTTATTGCGCTTGACCTGGATGAACTCTTTCTGGATAACGTAGAATATTGTTTTCATAAATAAGTGCCTAAAGTTATAAGTGCCTAAAGTGCCTAAAGTGCCTAAAGTTCGGAGTGCCTAAAATGCCTAAAGTGGAGTGCGCGATAAGTAATTTAGGTACTTCCCTTTCCATAAATGCTAAGTTAGAAGTTATAAATGCCTAGAGTGCCTAAAGTGCCTGGAGTGTGTGATAAGTACTTTAGGCACTCCCCACTTTAGGCACTTCGAACTT
The DNA here is from genome assembly GCA_014380255.1 of Prolixibacteraceae bacterium. The sequence continues at coordinate 4,103 of JACMKG010000275.1, forward strand.
TTTTGCTTTAGGCACTCCGAACTTCTTTCATCTTTTTCCCAATGGAAGTGAATATTGCCAATAATTCTATAGCTTCTGCCTCAAGGATTTTAATTTCTTTGATTTCCAGCCATTTGAGTTCTCCAATTATCTCGAGCCAGTAAACGGTTTCGCTTGCCTCACTTTCGGTAATACTTATTTTATTGGAGAAATCAGCTTTACTTCTGGATCTGTTTGCTTCACGATAATTGGCACCCACGCTTGTCCCTGATTTTGTAATCTGATTTCGGATTACCCTTCCCTCGGGAGTATTGGGCAATAATGAAGACATTTTTATAATTGTTATGGCAAAAGTCTTTGTTCTCTTTTCCAGCTGTTTGGCAAATTCTTTGTTTTCCATAAAATTTAAGTTTGAAGTTATAAGTGCCTAGAGTGCCTAGAGTGCCTAGAGTGCGGAGTGCCTAAAGTTCGAAGTGCCTGCTCAACTTTAGGCACTCCGCACTCTAGGCACTCTAAACTTTTTCATTCCAATCTTATTTTGAAATTCTTAATGCTCAGGGCGATGAACACCAGGGTCATCGATAGCAATATCAGCGTTTCTCGCCATACATATTCAATGCCGGTGCCTTTAAGCATGATGTTTTTGATGATCACAATGAACCACCTTGGGGGCATTAGAAGGCTGAATATACGCAGAGGCGCAGGCATGTTTTCAATGGGGAAAATAAACCCTGAGAGCAGAATAGTAGGCAACATCAGGGCAAAGACCGACATGAACATGGCTACCATCTGGTTGGGGGCCACCGTGGAAATAAGGATGCCTAAACTTAAAGCCATCAGGATAAAAAGAAAACTCTCAAGCATCAGAAACAGGAAGCTTCCCTTGATGGGAACGCCAAATATAAAATGCCCGATCAGGATAATGGTCAACGCGTTAATAAATGAGAGCAGCAGGTAAGGGGTTACCTTGCCAAGCACGATCTGTATGGGTTTTAAAGGCGATGCCAGCAGCACCTCCATGGTTCCCAGTTCTTTTTCTTTGCTGATGGAAATGGAAGTCATCATGGCCGAAATAAGCATCAGGATCATGGACATGATACCGGGCACAAACATGTAAACGCTTTGCAGGCTCTCGTTGTAAAGCATCCTGACTTCGGTATTAATCTGATGGGGAAGCTGGATATTCTGCAGCTTTTCCTTTTTGATGTAATCATTGATAATTCCCGAGGCGTAGCTGGTGAGAATACGTGCCGTATTGGGATCAGAGGCATCGGCCAGCAGCTGTACGTCGGCTTTGCCTTCCCGCTCTAGTTTCTGCTCAAAGCCTGAACCAAAGGCCACTACCATCTTGACCTGCCCGCTGCGAAAGGCCTCTTCCACATCATCGCCGGGAAGCAATTCCTGCCCCATGACAAAATACCCGGATGAAAGAAGCTTGGAGGTAATTTCACGCGTTGTATTATCGTGCGACTGATCTTGTATCGCGATCTTTGAATCCTGAATATCAGAATTGATCACCTTCCCAAAGAGCAGAAGCTGAATGACGGGCAATCCGAAAATGATGATCATTGTTCGCGGATCACGGAAGATATGTAAGAATTCCTTTTTTAGAAAACCTATAAACTGTTTCATAAGAGAGTTTCAAATTCCAAGTTTCAAATTCCAAGCTGCTGGCAGCTAGATACTGGCTACTGGCAAAACATGCTTCATAGCGTTACCACTGATCGAAGCATTTCTTGCTAGCCACCAGAAGCTAGTCGCCTTTTATCTACTGATCATTGCCACTGCCAACTGTGACTGACCACTGACCACTTTATTTTCCATTCCTTGCTATTTTTAAAAATACCTCATCCATATTTCCGGCCCCGTATTGTTGCTTCAGGTTGGCAGGGGTATCCAGGGCTTCAATTTTGCCATTGTTCATAATCGACACCCGGTTGCAGTACTCAGCCTCATCCATGTAATGGGTGGTTACAAATACCGTTATTCCACGATCTGCAGCCTCGTAGATCAGGTCCCAGAACTTGCGCCTGGTAATAGGGTCTACGCCCCCGGTAGGCTCATCCAGAAACACAATCTTCGGCTCATGGAAGATGGCTATAGAGAAGGCAAGCTTCTGTTTCCATCCCAGGGGCAGGGAACCGATCAGGGCATCTTTCGAGGATTCAAGGTTCAGGTTGCGAAGCAGGACATCCTGCCTTTCTTTTCGTACCTTGGGTGAAATGCCGTATATGCCGGAGAAAAAGCGTATGTTCTCAGCAATGGTCATATCTTCATAAAGCGAAAACTTCTGGCTCATATACCCGATGGTCCGTTTTACCTTTTCAGTCTGCGTGTATATATCAAAGCCGCCCACATTTACTTCTCCCGAGGTGGGGGAGGAAAGACCGCACAGGATCTTCATGGCCGTTGTCTTGCCAGCCCCATTGGCGCCCAGGAAACCGAAGATCTCACCTTGGTAGACTTCAAAGTTCAAATGATCATTGGCTACAAAATTGCCGAACTTCTTGACCAGATCTTTTACGATAATTACTTTCTCTTCCATGTTCTTTAAGTATTCAGTAACAGTGATCAGTGATCAGTCACAGTGTTCAGTGTTCAAATGCCCAGAGAATCAGTGTTGGGTGATAGACAATGATTTGTTTATTCATGTTCATCTTTACATCCATATTTTCCTGGGTGAAGAATCATGTAATTTATTAACTTACCTACAACATGTGCTTGCTGTATCATTGTATTGTGTTTTTCTTTTGCCATGTAATTGCATTCCAATGAGAAATCAAGCCAAACAATCGTTTCACTGTTTTCAGCATCAGAATCTGTAAGCTTGCTTATGAAATGCTTTACATACAGACGCTTGCGGTAGGCCTCTGCAACATTTGCACATACGGATCTCGAAGAGCGTCTCATCTGATCGGTTAGTGCATATTTTTCCTCTTTAGGAAAACTCTTGGAAAGTTCAAACACTTCCATTGCCAACTTAAAACCTTTTTGATAAGCGATTAAATCTTTGAAATCCATAGTGTCTCTTTTTTTATGTATATAAATTTTGATAAACCCTTATTCTGACCACTTTATTTGAATACTGCCACTGACCACTGATCGGCCACCACTGCATACTGAGACTGACCACTGATCACTATTCCCCGCTTATCATACGATCCATAAACACATCTTCTATGGTGGGCTGAATATCAAACACCTCCAGCTGTGCGTGTTTATTCTTCAATAAAAAGGCTTCAAATTCTGTGGCCATTACCTCATCCTCTTTGCCTGTTACATGCAGATACTGGCCGAATGCATACGCTGAATCTGTTTTCTCATAGGAGCGCAGATCCTGAATCAGGCGGTGCATTTCGCTGGATCGAATGGCATATAAGCGTCGGGTGTAATTCTCGATCAGCCCTTTGGGTGAATTGATATCCAGAATCATTCCTTTTTGCATCAGCGCTACCCGGTTGCAAAGGCTGGCTTCATCCATATAAGGCGTGGAAACTAAAATGGTAATTCCCTTTTCCTGCAGCTTTTTAAGCATATCCCAGAATTCTTTTCGTGAAACAGCATCTACCCCCGTGGTGGGTTCATCCAACACCAGGATTTCGGGTTTATGAATCAGGGCGCAGGATAAGGCCAACTTTTGCTTCATGCCTCCCGAGAGCTTACCTGCCAGCCGATCTTTGAATGGCTCGATCTGTATGTAGATATCTTTGATCAAATCATAGTTTTCTTTCACAGTGGTTTTGAATACCGTAGCAAAGAAATTCAGGTTTTCCTCCACCGTAAGATCCTGGTAAAGTGAGAAACGACCGGGCATATAACCCACTATTTTTCGTATCTGCTTGTAATCCTTTACCACATCAAGGCCCGCCATGGTTGCCTTACCGTCATCCTGAACGAGCAGGGTCATCAGAATTCGCATCAGGGTTGTTTTACCTGCCCCGTCTGGGCCAATGAGCCCGAACAGTTCGCCCTTCTGCACCTCGAACGAGAGGTTATCTACAGCCTTTACCTCTTTATAGCTTTTACTGATATGCTCAACTTTTATCATCTCTTTAGTAGTTCAAAGTTTGAAATTTCAAGTTCCAAGTTATGTTTGAGGGATAAAGGA
>JACMKG010000276.1 GCA_014380255.1 Prolixibacteraceae bacterium
TAGCGGTAGGTTCCGCCTTTCATGTAAATGATATCCCCTGCCCTGACCACGCTCCAGGCCTTGTTAAGGGTAAACCACGGGCTGGAGCTGCTCCCGCTGCCCGAAGTGTCGCTTCCACCGGGGGAAAGGTAATAGGTGGCTGAATGGGATACAAAGGAAGAAAAAACAAGAAGTATAAATAAGGTAGTTTTGGTTAAATTACTTTTGTAAAAATGGTTCATCATGGTCATTGATTTATAATTTTTTGAATAAAATCTCTCACTCACTTTTCAACTTCATCCTGTTTATTCATTCAATTACTGATCAAAATCAATAAATAAAAAGAATCTCTCTGGCATTCACTTAACCGCTCTTCCGATTCTCTTATTTGGTAGGTTGATCCTACCAGGCTAAAAGTATATCCTGAAACGATTACAGCACTCTAAAAGGCAAAGTGGATACCAATAATAATTGTGACAGAAATAACATTATTTTTAAAAAGTTGTAACTATCAATAAACCATCGCAAAATGTGTCTATACAACCGCCTGAATATTTTTAATTTTTAAATTAGCCTCTGGAAGTATGAGTGAAAACGCATGGTAAAACCGCACAGGTGTGCGATTCTGATTATTATCAACATGTATTCCCGTTAACCTTGATTTGCAATCGGGATAGTATGAGTGAGCCTGCCGGTAATTGGTATCTATTTGTGCCATAAATACCCTTCTGATAAGTTCTTACAATGAAATAATATGTAAGTTTACACTGCACATTAAAAATCGCAGGATTCGTAAACGTATTCCTGATGTTTGATTTAAGCAAAGGGTTGCAATAATAGCCTGTACGGTTTAATTAATCTTCAACGGAGCCAATCCGGAATATTGGAAATGCTCTCAGGGATGCAATCACAGCAGTGAGGAATGTTTCTATGGATAAAGAGTTAAAATGATCTAAAAAACCACATGTATGAACCACACTTTCAAAATTGTACGCTTTGCATGGATCACCTTTGTATGGATAGGTTTAAGTTTAAACAGCTCGGTTGCCCAGTACAAAAAGGCGGCACCCATCCAGGCTCCTGTTAAACTGGCCTTGAATGCCTATTCATTTAACGATCTGCTTACCGGTAACGGCCAAAAGGACAATACCCCTGTATTAACACTTCCTTCCCTGCTTGACTGGTGCGCTTCCCAAAACATTGCTGCCATCGATCTGACGGGCTATTACTTCCCCGGCTATCCGGAGGTGCCTTCCGATGAATACATCTATGAAATAAAGCGCAAAGCCTTCCGGTTGGGCATTGATATCAGCGGCACGGGTATTCGCAACAATTTTGCCTCCCCTGACCCGGCCGTGAGGGCCGCAGATGTCGAAAGGGCTAAGAAGTGGATCGTAGTGGCCTCTAAGCTGGGAGCCCCGGTAATCCGCCTGTTTGCCGGTGAAATCCCCAAGGGTTACGAGCACAAATGGGATGAGGCAGCCGGATGGATGATCGATTGTTTTAAAGAATGCGCTTCCTTTGGTGAACAGCATGGAGTCATAATTGGGATCCAGAATCATGGTGACATGCTTCAAACCGCTGACCAGTGTATTAAAGTGATGAAGGCTGTGAATTCCAAATGGGCAGGGATCATCCTGGATATTGGAAGCTTCAGGGTAGCCGACCCTTATATCGATATTGAAGCGGTGATTCCTTACAGCGTAAACTGGCAGGTCAAAGAGAGTGTATATGGCCCGGAAGGTCCTGTTAAAACGGACTTTAAACGCCTGAGTGAGATTATCAAAAGAAGCGGCTACCGGGGTTATCTGCCTGTTGAAACACTCCAGGTAAAAGGAGTTCCTTACAATCCCTTTGAGGGGGTTCCGATCTTGATGCAGGAATTTAGTGCTGCCTTAAAGAACTGATCATGAATATCAAACTGCAGCCTTACCTGCGTTCAGATATCCCTGTAAACATTCAATTGCCCAAGGTAGTGGGCGGTTATCTGCTTATAGCCAAATTCACGCCCCAAGGCGGTTCTACGGTAATCAGCCGCAGGTATCTTAAAGTGGGAAAGGCAGAAAAGTACAGCTATTATAATATGGTATTGAAGTAAAAAGAGAAGTGCCTGAGTACCTTAGTTCCTGAGTGCCTTAGTACCTTAGTAACAAAGCAACTAAGGCACTTTGGTACTAAGGCACTCAGGAACTTTCCCCTACCTTTTCTTTAACTGATCTTCAATTTTCTGATCAATCACTATTATATTCGATACCGATACATCACGGGCCACAAACAACCCCAGAACCGGCTTGCCATCGGTGGAGCTGAAATTGCTTTTAATGTTGGCCGGCGGTACGCTGAACAATGAACCGGTGCTCCCCTGATTAATCATCTGAAGATAGAAGTAATAACCAAATCGGGATATCGATGTCTGCTTCACATGCACCTTATCATTAAGCCTTAGCTCCCGTTCTTCGGGCTTATCAGGATCATGAAAATCGGTAAACAGTTCCAGCTTACGTACGTAATTGCCATCTACCAGCTCATCGCTTGCAATAGTCATTCGGTCGGACTCATACTTTAACGTATCGTTCACATAGATATCCCATTTGTAGTAATTACCCTTGCCCGGGGTTTCCTGCCCGTATGAAAAGACTGCCAGGAAAAGCTTATCGCCTCTAAGCGAAGGTTCTACGATAATGGAATCAATAGGCTCCACGGCCGTTAGTTTTTCTTTGGCCATCAGGGTAGTCTCTGGGGTCTGAATGGTCAGGGTGTATTCCCGTCCTGCAACGCCCTTGAAACTTGCCCCTTGCGCAACGGTATACAGTCCTTTTTTCTGGCTGTCCTCAACCAACGTTATTTGGTTCGAAGGACTGGCATCATCGGTTATCACTACCTGCGCCCCGCTGATTCCGGGAAGTCCTTCATCCTGGTTAACTTTCAGGGTGCGGTAAAGAAAAACCGTTGGCTCATCCTGGGTGGTAATATTGGCTTCAACACCCACCAGGTTTAAGTTTTCCTCACTCAAATCAACATCAATCACATCTTCACAGGAAGAAAAAATTCCTGCCAAGGCAATCAGTATAAGGTAGATTTGTTTTTTCATCTTCATAACCAATTAAAAGTTGAAATTGTAGGTAACCGATGGAATCATGCTCCCGATAATAGACAGCCGGGTAGCTTCCGACA
>JACMKG010000277.1 GCA_014380255.1 Prolixibacteraceae bacterium
CCGTTAAATGCTGCCTGACCGTATTGGCCAGATCAGCCACCTCACCACGTCCGGTAGCTCTCAGGTAACGTTCCATGGATTCATCGTAGCCGAAGGTAGAAGTAGTAGCGCCCACCTCAGCGCCCATGTTGCAGATGGTGCCTTTACCGGTACATGAAATGGATTTGGCACCTTCGCCGAAATATTCAATGATGGCATCTGTTCCCCCCTTTACGGTAAGGATACCGGCCACTTTCAATATAATATCCTTGGGAGCTGTCCATCCGTTCAGCTTACCCGTAAGTTTCACGCCTATCAGCTTGGGGAACTTAAGTTCCCAGGCCATGCCTGCCATCACATCAACAGCATCAGCGCCGCCCACCCCAATGGCTATCATTCCCAGTCCGCCCGCATTCACCGTATGAGAATCGGTTCCAATCATCATCCCCCCGGGGAATGCATAATTTTCAAGCACTACCTGGTGAATGATCCCTGCACCGGGTTTCCAGAAGCCAATGCCATATTTATTGGAAACAGATTCCAGGAAATCATACACTTCCCGGTTCATTTTAAGGGCTTCATTCAGGTCTGCCAACCCGTTTTTGCTCGCCTGAATAAGGTGATCGCAATGCACAGTGGTAGGTACTGCCGTTTTACTTTTGCCTGAATTCATGAACTGAAGCAAAGCCATCTGGGCTGTTGCATCCTGCATAGCCACCCTGTCAGGGGCAAAATCAACATAGTCGGCCCCACGCTGGAAGTTGTGTATGGGCTGTTCCGGATTTAAATGTGAGTAAAGGATTTTTTCTGATAAGGTCAGAGGCCTGTTTAAATGCTTTTTTACTTCCTGTAGCTTAGCATTTAATTCTAGATAAGTTTTAGTGATAAGATCTAAATCGAACATATTTTGGCTTTTTGTATTTGTTGGTCTCTTAAGTTCTTTTATTCACAATGTTAACAAAGGCTTGGCTGTTTTGTTTCTCCAAAGGGTCTCAATATATCAAAAAATTATAGATAAAAAAGGAATATTATCAGAGAATTATTTGCCTGGCGGGACTTTTAAAAGGGGAATTTGAGGAAGTTGGGTATTTATTGCTTCTAATTATCAATTTTTTATAGGTGTTGTACAACATAAAATTAAAAAAGCTGTCATTTGCTGACAGCTTTCCTTTTTTCGATTATTTGAAGAATTTACATTTCAAGTTGAATGATCGTATCGACTGAATTTCTCTTTCCCTGTGGAATGTTCAGCACAATGCCTTCTGCTGTTTCCTTGAAAGATACCTTTGACTGGTCATCAAAGAAAACGGCTGACTTTATTTTCTTTGGAAGCTTGCCAATGGTTAATGATTCGGCGTTGTTGTCGAGCACATGGATCCACACCTTTGAGCCTTTTTGGGTGCTTGCTCCCCATTTGGAAGGGTTTACAGGGCCTTTGCGTGTTCCGTAGATAGTTTCCCCGTATTTCTGAAGCCACTGGCCCATGACCATCAGGGTGTCCACATTCTCGGGCTGTATCTTGCCATTGGGCATAGGGCCTGTATTGAGCAGGAAGTTGGCTCCGTAGCCTGCCGCCTTCACCATGGTCTGAATGAGTTGTTTGGTTGACTTGTAATTCGTGTCTGCAAGGTTGAATCCCCACGATCCGTTCATCGTCTCGCACATTTCCAGGGGAAGTTCAGACATAGCGCCCGTGTGGTTGAATCCCATGGAGTTTTCGCCAGGCAGGTCACGTTCATACATCTGGAAATCTTCACCCGGGAAAGGGAACTTGTGGTGGTTGCTTCCTACCATAGTTCCCGGCTGAAGCTTATGAATCAAGGCGTAAGTCTCATCCAGACGCCACGGTGCATCAGGTTTATCCCACATGCCATCGAACCAGATACCACCTATCTCTCCATAGTTGGTCAGCAATTCGGTAAGCTGGGTATTCATATAGTCTATGTACTTGTTCCAGTTGCCACCCTCGGGCCTGCCGGTAAAGTCCTTGCCAGTGGTGCCCGTTGGATAATAATCGGGATGATGCCAGTCGAGCTGTGAATAGTAAAAGAAGAGCTTGATGCCCTGCTTGTCGCATTCGTCCTTAAGCATCTTGATTATATCCTTGGCGTAAGGTGTTTTCTTTACCACGTTGTAATCGCTCACCTTCGAGTCGTACATGGCAAAACCTTCGTGGTGCTTTGAGGTGATGGTGATGTATTTCATGCCTGCCTTTTTGACCATGCCTACCCATTCGGCCGGGTTGAAGGCGATGGGGTTGAAGAACTGCGGGATCTTTTCGTACTGGGCAACCGGGATCTTTTTCTGGTTCATGATCCATTCGGCAATACCCTGGTCGCCACCTCCTGCCAGCTGGCAGTACATGCCCCAGTGAATGAACAAGCCGAATTTGGCATCCTGGAACCATTCACGGTTCTGCAGGTTCTTCTCCGAAGGCTGATAATTCGTTTGTGCCATGATGCTTCCAACTAAAAACATGGAAAGAATGAGTGCTGTAATCCTTTTTCTTTGATTCATACGTGTTGGTTTAGGTTCTGTAATAGTTTAATGGAAAGTATTTATCTTTCTTCTTTGCTTCTTAATCGCATCTGACAGTCGTGCTGCTCATCCTGTTTGGCTTGCGCTGCATAAGCTTCGCGGCTATTCTATGTTCTGTCAAATATAGATCATTTTAACCAAAGATATTCTGCATGAAAATCATGATTTGAGTATTGAAACATTTCATTGTTTTTGATTGTTAGAAAACAATATTAATGCTTTAATACAATGGCAAGAGCAGCTTTCATACTAGTTTTCTTTTTGCTGACGGAACAGATGCTTCTGGCACAAGCCCTGCACGTGAAGGGTATCCGTGTAGTGAGCTTTAAAGAGCTGGAGCCACTTCTTCATTTAAAGAGCGATACTGTTTACCTGGTGAACTTCTGGGCTACCTGGTGTGCTCCCTGCGTGAAAGAGCTCCCTGCCATTCAGGCGGTCGAAAAGAAGTATGCCGATAAAAAGTTTAAAGTGTTGCTGGTGAGCCTGGATATGCCCAGCCAGCTTAACAGCAGGTTGATTCCTTTTATACGCACCAACAAGATAACCTCCGCGGTGGTCTTGCTGGACGACCCGGATCAGAACAGCTGGATTGATAAGGTGGATAAGAACTGGTCGGGTGAGATACCTTATACCCTCATCTACGGGAACAAATTTCGTGATTCATATACGCAAGCGTTCAGTTATCAAACACTCGATTCAATTATTAACCGTAAAATTAAAATGCCATGAAACGTATCATATCATTGTTTGTTGTTTCATCCCTTTCCTTGCTGGTAGCCTATTCGGCGGGATACAATGTGGGCGACAAGGCCAAAGACTTTAAGTTGAAAAACATTGACCAGAAACAGGTATCGCTGAGCAATTATCCCGATGCCAAGGGCTTTGTGGTTATCTTTACCTGCAA
>JACMKG010000278.1 GCA_014380255.1 Prolixibacteraceae bacterium
AAGACCATTCTTCAGGCCATATATGAAGACTATGATTTTGCCGCCTCCAAGTTGCCAGCTTCCTACAGCAGCAGTCAAAACATGCACCCGACCAAAGGGGCCGCATTGGCTATGAAAGCCCGCATCGCACTATTTTATAAAGATTTTGCCATTGCCCGCGATGCAGCCAAAGCATGTATGGATTTAAATGTATATGAATTATCAGCTGATTATTCAACATTGTTTTTATCGAAAACAAAAAATCCGAAGGAATTGATTTTCGGACTTCCAAGATCAGCGGTCTTGAATGTAACCATCGGCGATACCAAAAACTGGCTCACAAGGTTGGCCGGAGGCTGGGGAGGTGTTTATGCACCTTCATGGGAATTGTTCTGTTCCTACCTCTGTACCGATGGGCTGCCCATTGACGAATCTCCACTTTTTAATCCACGTCTGCCATTCAAGAACCGTGACCCACGTTGTACGGCATCCATTGTCGAGTTTCAAACTCCATGGTTAGGATTTATGTATCAACCCCATCCTGATTCACTGAAGGTGACCAACTTCAAGACTGGATTAAAGGTAACCAACAACGATACACGTTCGAATGCAGCATTCGCCTCATTCAATGGGTTAATGATGAAAAAAGCAATTGATGAAGAATGGATTGATGATTATAAAGCTGAAAATGAAATCTTTATAATGCGCTATGCTGACGTATTGCTGATGTATGCTGAAGCGAAGATCGAACTGAATGAAATAGATCAAGCAATGCTGGATGCTTCAATCAATAGAGTTCGCGCCCGTGCATATAAAGCCCCCGTTACGGATAAAACCAAATATCCAGCAGTAAATGCAATGGATCAAACCAATCTTCGCAAAGCGTTACGTATTGAACGACGCATGGAGTTTGCTTTTGAAAATCGCAGATATGAGGATATTGTTCGCTGGAGACTTGCTGAAAAAGTACTTAACAGGAATATTTACGGAATGCTGGATGTGGCCGATCTACGTCTTAAAGTAATTAAACCGGGCTTGTGGTTTTTCCCACAAACACCAGAAATTGATGATGACGGAGCAGCAATCTTTGAACCTATATACAATGCAGGTTTGATTAAACGTCTGGCAATACGTAATTACAATGCAAAGCAGTATGTATGGCCTATTCCAACCAAAGAGATCCTGATTAATTCAAATCTCAAACAAAACGACGGTTATTAATTATTGATTATTCATTGAGCTGGCCATTCTAAATTGTCGGCTCAACATCAACAAATACAACCAACTAAATTTAATACCAGGCAGTTTACTGAAAAAGGGTGGCTATGGTCACCCTTTTATTTAACCAATCAATTTTAAATAACCATGAAGAAACAAAACCAGGCAATCAGAATTTCTTTAATAATGGGATGTGTAGGACTTCTTATGCTAGGGTGCGCCATACATGAAAAGCAGTCACAAGCACCTGTCTCATTCAGCGGTGTCTACCCTCACCTGGCCTACTACAACAATGAAGGCGAATGTGGCACCGGAGCGGTGGTACCTTGGGCAGATCGCCTATGGGTAATTACGTATGGGCCACATCTTCCACTGGGATCTTCTGATAAACTATATGAGATATCTTCAGATTTGAAGCAAACCATGCGTCCTGAAAGCATTGGGGGAACCCCAGCTAACAGGATGATCCACAAGGAAAGCAATCAGTTGTTTATTGGACCATATGCAATTGATGGTTCAGGTAAAATACGTACCATTCCTTACACTGCCATGCAGGGGCGCTATACGGGCAATGCAAGACATTTGACAAACCCGGCGGGTAAAATTTATTACGGTACCATGGAAGAAGGCTTTTACGAGGTAGATGTGAATACACTTCAGCCAACACAGCTTTACAAGGATGGAAACAATAAAAAAGGAAATAAGATTGAACACAATGATACGGGCGTAAATCCTGAAAATGCAACTCTACCGGGAGCACATGGTAAAGGATTGTATTCCGGACAAGGGGTAATGGTTTATTCCAATAATGGGGAAGCTACCCCCGAAGCCTTGAAACAATTCGACATTCAATCAGGCGTTTTGGCTGAATGGAATGGCAAAGACTGGAAAGTGGTTCGCCGTAATCAATTTGTGGAAGTGACAGGTCCGGGTGGCATTAATGGCAATACGAATCCTGAAACAGACCCCATCTGGGCTACCGGCTGGGATCATAAATCGGTATTGCTTGGTGTGCGTAATCCCGAAAAAGGTTGGAGTTTTTATCGACTTCCAAAAGCAAGCCATTCCTACGACGGTGCTCATGGCTGGAATACGGAATGGCCACGGATCCGTGATATCGGGACTACCAATGAACCAAATTACCTGATGACCATGCATGGGCTATTCTGGCATTTCCCACAAACTTTTACTTCCGGTAATTCGGCAGGCATCCGTCCAGGATCCGCTTACCTGAAAGTGATTGGAGACTTTACCCGCTGGAACGATCAACTGGTTTTTGGTTGTGACGATTCAGCTCAGAAAGAATTTCTTAACAAGCGTAAAGTCAAAGGAAATATTGAAGGTCCAGGACAATCTAATTCCAATTTATGGTTTACTTCACTTGAAAAGCCTGATCAGCTTGGACCAAATACAGCTGAAGGTGCGGTTTGGATTTCAGAAGAGATACAAGCAGGAACGATCTCTGAACCTTTCCTTTTTGCAGGTTGGGATAACCGCTCTGCCTGGATTAAAAATGACGGGAAACAAGAGGTTGCGTTTACATTCGAAGTGGATGAAAAAGGCAACAACAGCTGGAAAACCTTGAAATTAATTTCCGTTAAAGCAGGACAATCGGCCAATGTACCTTTCAATACAACTGATAATGGTGAATGGATCCGTGTAAAGACAGATCAGGCAAGCAAAGTGACTGTTCATTTCTCATACGCCCAAAACGATCATCGCAGCACAACTTCGGATGCAATGTTTGCAGGTCTATCGAATGTAACAGAAACAGATACCAAGGCTGGATTACTCTGGGGACTGGGTAACAATCGCCGTAAGTTAGGGTTCCTGGCAGGTATAGCCACTGATACTAATTTTACAGAAAATGGCTACTACGAACTGGATTCACTCATGAACCTTGTAAAAAAAGAAGATGGAGAAACAGCTTCCTTCATTCGTGAAAAGTTTGCC
>JACMKG010000279.1 GCA_014380255.1 Prolixibacteraceae bacterium
GATACATATCGAGCGCTTCCTGTCCGTTGGAGGCAATATCGATTGAAACGCCCATCATATGAAATGTCAAGGACGCAATTTTTTGATTTATCTTGTTATCTTCAGCAAGAAGAATTTTCCACTTTTTGAAATCTTCCATGGTGGTTAAATTGGTTCACTGTTTAAGAGATTCACTCATTCAACGAATGAAATGAAGTTTGCGCAAATATAGTATTTAGCCTCAGATTAAGATGCTTTCCAACAGGATATAAAAAAGATTTATTTGATAAAAATATCATGCCCCCGGGAGCAAAAAATGAATGCTTTTTAAATGCCTGCACCATCGGGGAAGGAACTAAAATATTTCATCGCAAAGAATGAATCAACCGGTAATAGGAAGGCAGTTTTTCTGATAATCTGAAGAAAAACAATTTGGTGTCTGACGGCAAATTGTTTCGGACCTTCCATCCTCCAAATAATCTGATTGTATTCAATTCAAATGAAGCTCTTCGGCTTATTCCCTGCCAATTAATCCTTGTAAACACCAGCCATCGTTTTTTGCTCTCAACGATTCATCTTATGAGGATTTCATTCTATACACCGATGGGTTTGTTTCTTACCTTTGTTTTACCCTTGTCTTACCAAATTCTACACTAATACGTATATAATTCGAATATAATACAAATCTTATTCGTATATAATAGGAAAATATGCGAATTATATATGTATTATATACGAATTAGATTCGAATTATAGAAGAATTTGGTAAAACAAAGGTAAAACAAAGGTAAGAAACAGAGAACACTGGAATACAGCCATTACAGGAGTTGTTTAGTGGGTTGAAGGAGTGATGGAATGAAGGATTGAAAAGCTAAAAGATTGGATGGATGAATGGTTAAATGGTTGGATGGTTAAGCGCCTTCCTGGAAGTACTTAGAGTATTTGAAATCTATAAGATTAAGCGAGGTGGTACCTGAAACGCCTTAGAGAAGGTTTATAAACAACAAACGTTACAGAACAAAATATTCTGTAACGTTTGTAAGTAGCATTTGTAAAGACAAATTCAATAAAAACAGACTGAATATACCCACATCTTACATTCCGGCATATACAATCATCCCGATGCCAATAAAAAACAGTAAGAACATGGCTGCCAAGTGCATGGATACACCTTTCACGCCTTTGAATTCCTTCCAGATAAATACTCCCCACAAGGCTGCCACCAAGGTAGCTCCCTGTCCAAGGCCATAGGAAATGGCAAATCCGGCCTTTCCGGCAGCAATAATATTGAACGTCATGCCAACGCACCATATGAAACCTCCCAGGATGCCGGTCATGTGTTCTTTAAGGCTACCTTCAAAGTATTGAGAATAGGTTACAGGAGTGCCTTCAAAAGGTTTTCTCATCAGCATGGTATTGAATACAAAATTACTTAAAAGCACGCCCAGCGAGAAGATAAATACGGCTGTATAAGGAGTCATCAGCCCTGCCTCAGGCTGTTCAAAGTTAGTGACCATTGAACTGGCTACAAAGCGGTAAAACAAAGCCATTAAAACACCTCCCACCACCGAGAGCATAATGCCTCTTCCGGACACTTTATGTGACTGTGAGGCTTTCTTCCGGTAGGCCATGGCATCAATGACTATCGCTACGGTTACAAGGCCTACACCGGCAAATAACCAAGCCGCATTGCCCTGCGGGGCTGCAAAATAATTGATGATAACACCCAACACCAGGGCTATGCCTATTCCAATGGGAAAAGCTACCGACATACCTGCAATGGCAATGGCTGCAACAACCAGGATATTGGCTGCATTGAAAATGATTCCGCCCAACAAGGCATTGCCAATGTTACTCATTTCGGCCTGGCTGATATCTTCGATAAATCCTCTTCCCTGCTCCCCGGTGCTTCCCATGGTCAAAGAAAAGAGCAGTGACATGAGCACAATGCCGATCACGTAATCCCAGTAAAAGAATTCGAAACGCCAGGACTTCTGAGCCAGCTTTTGCGTATTGGCCCAAGATCCCCAGCACAACATGGTAATAACACAAAGCATTATGGCCATGAAATAAGAGCTTACAATATACATGTTGATTGGTTTTAGTTGTTTATATTAGAGTGCCTGAGTGCCTGAGTTCCTGAGTACCTTAGTGGTTTGTACTTAGGAACTCAGGAACTCAGGAACTAAGGCACTTATTTCGGCTCATACATCATCAAATCATCCAGAATGCCCGCAATCTTTTGATACGGGTATTTATGGACCAAAAATGAATGATTTGAGTTTTTATCCGCATCCCAGGAGTTTGAACCGTCGGGATTACAAATAAAGGTTCCATTGCCGATCACATAAAAATAATCAGCCGGATTACGCACAGCACACAAAACAGCTGTATGGTCCCACGAGTTACGGTTCACAGACTGTTTGCCTTCATAGGTCGCAAGGCAGTATTGGTAAGCCCATTGCACCGGGCTTCCCTTGGTGCCCTGGGTAGCCACTTTATTACCTGTCATGATCTTTACACCAATTTCAAATCCACTGAAAAGAATGGGCGTAGGCCAGTTCTGAAAGACATAATATGAAGCCTTTGGATGCTGATTGACATTAAATTCACTGAATTCAGGAAACCCACCAGCCATGGTAACCCATGACTTTACTTTTCTAGCAACCAGCTCTTTGCCTGAGAGTTTACTATACTGATCAGGAGCGGATTTCAAAAGAGCTTCCAGGTTGGACATAAACCCAACCGTTACAATCACCACGCTTTTATCTTTTTGTGAAGACAGCACTTTACGGTAAACCTCCGTGGCAGATGGATAATCCTTGTTGGTTTTCAGGACTGGCAAATACTTGACAGCCAACGAATCGTTCCAGTGATTTGGACATGAAAAGGACGGAGCTTCAGAGCCGGGGACACCAATGGGAATAGCAGGCTTTTTAAAATAGCGGTTGAATACTTCAATGGTTGGGGCAATGGTTGGATAACCATCACTGGCCATTGTAGCCAGTATTTCACATTCTCCTTTGGCAGCCAACGCGTGAAGAATGGTTATTGCACCTACATCATCATAATCAGGTCCCATATCGGTATCAAAAATAATCTTTACCGGCTCTGCAGACCATGCGGCACCTGACAGGAGCATCACACATGCCAATGCAAAGGTTAATCGGTTCAATAATTTCATTGGTTTAAATAGTTTAGTATGGATTAGTTTAAATTGGACTATTGAAAGGAGAACTTATAGTTTTCATTGGTCTTATCGGCTGTTTTAAATACGACAGCTTCGGTAACATATACATTGGTACCGGCTGATTCAGGCCGCTTCTCCCCTTTTACCACCAGCCTGATTATATGATTTCCCTGAGGAAGATTGGTGACATGAAAGATATTCATGTTTCGGTGCTCCTGGTTGGAAAAGTTGAAATAGCAATCGATGCTGCGTTTAAACTCTCCATCTACATACACGTCAGCCTTACCGCCATCTTTTAGCCAGTTGCCTTCAATGGAGGCGCCTGTTCCTTCAAAGGAGAAACTGATCTCGTCACCCGCCTTTCCACTGAATGTAGGCTGATCCTTTACTTCCATCTGAGCCCTGCCATCGATGTTGCGGAAGCCGTCCCACTGGCCTTTGACTTCCCAAGCGCTGTTATCAGATACTTTTACCCTTCTATTGAATACAAGTTTGGGAAATGCGTCCTCCAAGGCAAAAGGCACAGGTTGCTGAACCTTGATTTTTAATTCCTCTGCAGTTGACTCACCGCCGTTTTCCACATTCAGCTTCTGAGCATATTCAAATGTTTTCTCAACTGCTTTATTGAAAGAATAATCAGTATTGATGAACAATGAATCGCCAATAGCCACTACTGCATCCCTGTATTCAGCAGGTAATCCGCTTAAACCTTTGATCACCCCCAGGACTGCCATGGCATTGGAAGGATTGCAATCAGAATCCTGGCCGCAGCGGGTAGAAACTTCCATGGTCTTTAACGGGTCTCCTTCACCATATAGCAAGCCCATCACGATATAGGCTCCATTTAATTTGGCATCGATATTAAAGGTGGTACCCGATGAACAAATCTGAACCTTTCCCCACTTGGCTTCCAGCTCATTCCATGCGGCACGCCAGTCGGATGGATATTGCTTGTGCAGCACAATCACATCATTGACAATTTTGGCATAATCACTTTGAGCGGGAATAGAAAGCAAGGCTTTATCGATAACCTTGGGGATATCGTTTTCAAAATAAGCTTCTGAATAAAGTGCAGCTACAAAAACGCCTCCATACACACCATCACCGTAGTTCATGATATGGCCTATCTTATCAGCTATTTTACTGGCTGTCTGAGGCATCCCCGGACACATAAATCCAATGTAATCAGCTTCAATCTGAAAGTCGATATCATCGGCATGCAGGTTATAATCAGGATGCCCTGACTGTGGAGGGAAGATGCTGTCGAAATAGTTCTTTCTGGCCTGCACATTGGCATGCCACAGATGATAACCTGCTTTGGCAAACAGTTCAAGGTATTTTTTAGCAGGAGCATCCATGCCATACTTATCCATGGTCATCAGGAAAGTAAGCTGCACATAGATATCATCCTGCCAGATAGAACCTTTCACATCGGCAGGGACCCACTTGATCGAATCCTCATAAGTTTTGCCTTGAGCCCTGAATTCAGTAGGGGCGCCATAGGTGACACCTACCATTTTCCCGGCCCACCCTCCGGCTATCTTATCTTTCAACACTTCATTGGAAATAGTGCGTGTATCGGTTGATAGTTTTTGATTGCAAGAGCTTATCCCTGCCACTACAACAAGGATCAGAAATAGGATTAAGTTAGTTTTCATTGGTTTATAAATGTTAGTTTATGATTTCATGTCTATAGGGCACTGATGATTGAGCCCCCGGGCGTGTCACCGAAATAGCGGCCACCTTATTGGCAAATGCGATGGATTCCCGGATGGTTTTTCCTTCTGATAAGGCCACTACCAGGGCTCCATTGAAAGTATCACCGGCAGCAGTAGTGTCAACAGGCTCTACTTTGGGGGCACTTATGACTTCATGGTTGCCTTCAGCAAGCAAAAAGGCACCGGCAGCCCCCATGGTAATAATCACTATCTCAACGCCTTTATCGTGAAGATAACGAGCAGCTTTCAAGGCCGATTGCTCATCTGTGACCTTGATACCAGTAAGCAGTTCTGCTTCAGTCTCGTTGGGTGTCAGAATATATATGCTTTTAAGTAACTCATCTGACAGTCGGGCTGCCGGAGCAGGATTCAACACTACTTTTTTCTGTTTTGAGGCAGCGACTGAGGCAATATGCTCAACTGTTGGAATGGGAATTTCAAGTTGCATTAATACGAATTCCGAATCACTAAGCAGAGGTATTGCTTTGTCGAAATCGGCTGCACTCAAGGTTCCGTTCGATCCGGGGGCCACCACAATCGAATTTTCTCCCTTGCGATCAACAGTAATCATAGCCACCCCACTTGGATTTTCAGGGTCAATGACCACATAATCTACATTGATTCCTTCATCTTCCAGTTGCTGAACTGCCTGTTTTCCGAAGATGTCGTCTCCAATCTTTCCGACAAAAGTGACCAATCCACCCAATCGAGCAGCGGCTACTGCCTGGTTAGCCCCTTTTCCACCTGCATTCATCAGAAACCTTCCTCCAAGAATGGTTTCCCCCGGACAAGGAAATGAATGCGTTTTAATTACCATATCTGTATTTGAACTACCTACTACCAATATTCTCTTATCATTCATAAAGATTACCTAATTAGTCGTACAAATTATCAGGAACAGAATTTCAATGTTCATTTTCCCTAAAGTGGGAATATAAATTTAATAAAACCAAAGTTAGGCGTTCCAAAATTGATATTTTGACCACATTTACTGAATTGCTATAATTTAAATTTCTACTTTTACAGAATATTATTTGGTATATAACTAATTATAAAGTGTATACAAATTTGAAAACTATATTTTCAACGCATAATTATCCAACCAACTGTTTAACAACATTTAATGTCAAAACTTGATAGCCTGATAGTTTTAATCAATTCAATGGATACAGCTGAAAAGCGGTATTTCCAACTGAATACAAAAATGTATGAAGGTAAAAAAGATTACCAGTTACTTTTTGATCTGATCGACCAATCAGGCTTATCGGCTGATTCAGTGAAGGTAAAATTCAAAAAGCATAAGCCTGATGGAAGCTTTGAAATTATATGCAATCACCTGTACAATTTATTGTTGGATAAATTATTGGCTAAGGATTCTGAAAAAGAAGTTGAATTCCAGGTTTTTAAAGCATATCAACAGGCTAAATTTCTGGTCAAGCGCAACCTGTTCAACGAGGCTTTCAAGCTTTTGGAAAAATACAAAACCATTGCACTTGAATTTGAACTGTTCACCTACTTTCTTCTGCTGGCAAAACTCGAAATACGGCTCTACAACCAGCTGGAATTTAATGGGATGGATGAAAATAAACTTATTAAACTTCAGTCGAGAATTGAGACCGTTTCACGGCAGCAAAGGGCCATTGAAAACCATACAGGGCTTTACAACCTGATGAGCCTTCGCCAGATCAAGCAAGGCACCATCAGGAATGAAGCTGATAAAGAGAAATTAAACAATTTGGCATTCAACGAATTGCAGGCTGTCTCAGGCCAGGCAAAGGATTCATTCGAGGCGCAAAAACTTCACCTACTGTTCCAATCGGCCTATTTTATGAAAACGAATAACCCAAAGTCGAGCCTAAAAGTATATTACGAACTCAACACCCTGTTCGAGAACAACCGTAAACTCTGGGGACGGCCACCCTATTATTACCTAAGTCATCTGAAAGGGATTCTCAATAA
>JACMKG010000035.1 GCA_014380255.1 Prolixibacteraceae bacterium
CACCGACTTTTTCATTTGATCAGCCTGAATCATGATTAACCAAGATAGCCTTGGACAGACTGTTATACCTAACCCATCGATCACAAGTTTAAGATCGATTGGGATTTGATTGTGACATGCATTTTCAACGGAAACATTATTCCTCTTCGAGTATCTCCTGAACGCGTCCTACCTCGCCTGTTTCAAGCCTTACCTTTATTCCATGCGGGTGATTGGGCGAATTGGTCAATAAGTTTTTTACCACTCCTTCAGTCAATTCACCGGTTCTTTGATGATGTTTCTGTACAATATTAACAAGCATTCCCGGTTTTACATCCGATCGTTTACGTCCATCCATCTTGTTTATTTACCATTAGACAATTTACTATTTATGCCCCTCAAATGTACCATTCAAAATTTAACATTCAAAATTCATCATTCTAATGTCTTATAGATTCAGCGACAAGTATTTCAAAAACTCATCCTTGCGGTTTGGGTTTTTAAATACGCCTCCATATTCAGCTGTAATGGTTGAACTGCTTTCGTCCTGAATACCTCTTGAGGATACGCACATATGTTTTGCATCAATGACTATGGCTACATCTTCAGTCTTTAAAATACGCTTCAGCTCGTTGGCAATCTGTACCGTGAGGCGTTCCTGTACCTGGGGACGACGTGCATAATAATCAACGATACGGTTAATTTTCGACAATCCTACCACTTCACCACTTGAGATATAGGCTACATGAGCCTTTCCTACAATAGGAAGGAAATGATGCTCACAGGTTGAATTCAAATTGATATTTTTCTCGACGAGCATCTCTCCGTATTTGAATTTATTCTCAAACACCGAAATCTTGGGCATATTGGAAGGATTCAACCCGGAGAAGATTTCTTTGACATACATTTTTGCTACCCGGTGAGGGGTTCCATTTAAACTATCATCCTTTAAATCAAGGCCAAGAACATCCATAATTTCCCTGAACTTGCTTTCAATGATAACTATTTTCTGTTCATCGCTTAGCACGAAAGCATCCTCGCGCAAAGGAGTTTCAAGTGATGTGGCCACATGATTATCTCCAATTAAATCATGTCCATTGTTAACACGTGGCAAATTAGTCCCAACATGATTAGGTTTTGCCTGTTCTGTTTTTAAAAATCCGTTAACCTTCATGGGTAATTTTTCTATATATCATTTTGCAATTACAACAGCTATCCTATCAGTTTGTTTAAACATTTTATTTTTTGTTTAAACATCCTTACGTTCTCCTGTTCTTGTATTCAAAGGAAATACTGGGTATGTAAGAAAACCGATTGTCCTCATTGGATGGTATCCATACAACTGTAAGAACAAGTAGAACAATGCTATTGACAAGATAGTTCAAGCAAATGCGTACATGATACAATAACAAAGGCTATCTGAAACAGACAGCCTTTCGTTAAATATTAAAAGTCATATACAATCTAATCATTGGAAACCAAGCCTAACCCTTCAACTTTTTTATACACCTTGGGATCCCCTTTGTATTTTATTTTTCCAACTCCGCTAATCGAAGCATTTAAAAAGTCGGTAGCGTATACACTTGCTGCACATGCGCCTTCAATTTTGCAATCGGTGCGCTTGGTTTTTAGATTGGTGGCATTCAGATAACCTGCTCCCGAGATCGATGCATTAAGCTCATTGGCAATGCCGTCGAATTCAATTTTAACGCCCCCCTCTCCTTTCAGCCTTATGTTGTTGGCTTTCATATTCATTTCAATATCAGCTCCCCCGGCCACGTGAAGGTAAAAATCTTTGAAATCGACATAGCCCTTTGTTTCGAGGCTTATACCGCCCTGAATCTTCAGTTCCTCAAGATCCTTGAAAGTAATGTACAGTATCAGCTCATCAAAATTAAAATGCTTTTTAGTGATTTTAAGGCTCAGTGATTCAGAATCAGAATTTACCTGAATGTATTGAAAGTTTTCTTCGTCGGTCTTAATGCGCAATCCCGGCTGAGATCCCTGTTCGAGAATAACTTTATATCCCCCTTCCAGATAAATTTTGGTAAAAGGCTGAACTTTATAAGTTCGGGTGTCTGTATCATCCCATCGTTCATGAACCGGTGTGGCCGGAGCTGCAAACAGTTTGCTGACCAGCAAACCAAGGGCAAAAATCAAACTTGTCAACCGAAGAATAAACATACTGTTTGTTTTAATGATTTCTGATCAAAACTAATCAACACTCACCGAATAACGATGCTATTATCGACGAACCTCCGTTTTCTTTAGGTAAAGCGATCCTTCAAAGGGCTTAAGCCCACTTATTGATCTGATTCTTGCTCAGGTTTTGTCAGGATCAGCTTTCTCAGGTATAGAAGGAAATAAATAATCAGCAGAGTCAAAATAACCAGTACCAGCATATCTGTTGCCGGAAAAATCTTCTGGCTAAATAACCGGTATCCGAGAATTAAAGACATAGGAACAAGCAACAACATCTGTATGAGTATGATAACCAGCTTACGGGTTTTAAAGAGGGAAAAAGTAAGAGCAAGCCATATAAGACCAATTCCTACCCCCATATAGGTCATATTCAATTGTCCTTCTGCATATTTCATGATTCCAAAAATAATGGGGATGAAAGATACCAGGAACAGAACACGAAAAATGCTTTTAATTACTCTCTGATACTGGTAGGCATCGGATATTTCAGGGAATGCGGTCATCGTGCCTGAATGCTTAGTTTGATACTCGGGAGCCATCAGATCCTGATCCGAATGAATCAGTTCTCGTTCAATGGCTATCTTGATAGCAGCCGTTACAGCTGCTTCCTGGTAGTCTTTATGATTCTTCAGAATCGCTTTTATCTGAAGATCCGAATAATGGGTATACAGTTCATAAAATCTATCCCGGGCATCCGGGTCATAATCAGAATTATTCATTGCACTGTTTTTTTTACAAAAGTAATCCTAAAAATTAATTAACATGTAACTAAAGGCTAATTTGAGAATAATAGGTAATTTTATGACATGTAAAATAAATTAAAAACAATATATCATGTATAATTTTGAATATCAGAATCCGGTAAAGATCATCTTTGGAAAAGGTGAAATCCGTAAGGTGGGTGAGAATATCCCTGCTGGTTCAAAGATACTTTTAACCTATGGGGGCGGAAGTATTTTTAAAAACGGCGTTTATGACCAGGTGAAATCATCTATTAAAGGATTTGAAGTGATTGAATTTGGCGGTATTGAACCAAATCCGCACTACGAAACGCTCATGAAAGCTGTTGAAGTGGTCAAGAAAGAAAAAATTACGTTTCTCCTATCGGTAGGCGGGGGCTCTGTCTTAGACGGTACAAAGTTTATTGCTGCTGCTGCCTGTTTCAAAAATGGAGACCCATGGCAGATACTCTCCAGACGGGCGAGCGTGGAGGATGCTATCCCAATTGGAGCAGTGTTAACCTTACCGGCAACAGGATCTGAAATGAACGGAGGTGCGGTAATTACAAGGGTTGAAATAACGGAAAAGCTATCCTTCGAATCATCCAAAACCCTGCCTAAGTTCTCTATCCTTGACCCTGAAGTAATCATCTCACTTCCTGACAAGCAGGTAGCCAATGGCATCGTCGATGCTTTCGTGCATGTGATCGAACAATACCTAACCTATCCGGTTGACTCACCTATCCAAGACCGGTTTGCAGAAAGCATCCTGATCACCCTGATTAAGGAAGGGCCTAAGGTGCTGGCTAACCGCGACGACTACAACGCTGCTGCCAACTTCATGTGGAGTGCTACCATGGCCTTAAACGGACTGATTGGAGCGGGCGTGCCACAAGATTGGGCAACGCACATGATTGGCCATGAGCTGACTGCTTATCATGGTATTGACCATGCCCGTACACTTGCAATCGTATTGCCCGGGGTGATGAATATCAAACGTGCTGTGAAAAAAGACAAGATCCTGCAGTTAGGCGAACGCGTTTGGGGTATAAAGGAAGGAAGTGCCGATGAAAGGATTGATAAGACGATTCAAAAAACCATTGAGTTCTTTGAATCCGTTGGAATACCTACCAAGCTACCTGATTATGGAGTGCCGACAGAAACCATCGATACCATCTGTACACGCTTCCTAAATAGGGGCTACAAGATTGGCGAGAAACGAGACATGGGGCCCGATACTATAAGGCAGGTACTGGAAAGCAGACTATAACAAATAGTTTTGAATGTTAAATGTTAAATGTTGAATTGAATATTACGGAGTAAAAGAGTTTAGGATATTTGCGAGCTTTCCTAATGTTTAATAATCTAAAAGGATTATTAAATAATCTGGCTTTCCATTTTGATGGTGTATCATTGCTAAAATATCTTTACCCGTCACTCTTTCATTCAACATTTAACATTCAACATTTAACATTTCCCTCCTCTTACCCCAGCAATTCTTTAGCTGCAGCTACCGATGTCTGAGAATATTTCTCGCCGCTCAGCATCTGTGCAATTTCTTCAATACGTTCCTGATCATTCAACTTTCTGATGGAAGTGAAGGTCTGGTTGTCGTGATCAAATTTATAAACCTTGTAATGATGTTTTCCTTTGGCAGCTATCTGAGGCAGGTGGGTAATATTCAATACCTGAACTGTCTTGGCCATCTGTGAGAGTATAAGAGCCATCTTAAGGGCTGCTTCACCCGAGACTCCGGTATCTATTTCATCAAAAATAATGGTAGGCAATGATTTGGCATCCGTAATGAGCGTCTTCACG
Source organism: Prolixibacteraceae bacterium (assembly GCA_014380255.1). The sequence goes on from JACMKG010000035.1 coordinate 4,719, forward strand.
GCAAGCATCAATCGTGACATTTCTCCTCCCGAAGCCACTTTTGATATTTCCTGCAATTCCTGGCTCTTGTTGGCCGAAAACATAAAGCTTATTTCGTCCAGCCCGGTAGATGAAAATTGAGGCAGTCGTTCAAATTTCAACTTGAAAGCAGCATTCGGGATGGCAAGATTGCGTAATACATCCATTACTTTATTCTCGATAACAGGAGCGACCGTTTGCCGGTTTTTATACAATTCTTCAGCCAGCATATGCAGTGATTTTTTCTGCTCTTCTATCTCTTGTTGAATATTCTCTATTTCCAGTTCATAGGAACTAACCTGTTGTATTTTAGCTTGCAGCTCTGCCTGAATCTGTAAAAGCTCTCCCACAGTATCCACTCTATGCTTTTGCTGAAGAGAATAGATCAGATCCAGACGCTGGCTGACCTGATTTACTTTCTCCGGGTCGTTTTCTGTCTTATCGGCAATCAACAGCGATTCGGAGGCTATATCCTTCAGCTCGATATAAACAGTTTCCATGCGCTCAAATAGCTGGGCCGCTTCAGGAAATACCTGTTTGAGCTTACCCAGGTTATGCAGATTTTCCTTCAGCACAACAAGCACCGATCTTTCCTCTTCAGCCAGAGAAAGACTGATTTGTCCAAAAACAGTTTTTATCTCTTCGGCATGGGTCAGTTTTTCCAGTAACAGTTC